>CAYRLM010000103.1:0-5082 GCA_964425035.1 uncultured Ruminococcus sp. | reverse complement strand
GTCCACCAGTATACCCACACCTTCTCCGCTCCGAACGGAATAACGGTCATTCCCGATTATACGGAGGCAATGGAGGATATAGAAAACGGCAAGCAGCCCGAAAAATTCCATGTAAGTATTATATTCACCTGCCCTTCCTGCGGCAAGCAGAACAAACTGCTTGAGTTATGGACTGATTATTCGTTTGAATATTCGTCAAATTCAAGCCTTGGGATTTCGTATCAATGCAAAAAATCGACGTGTAAATATTACAATAACGGTAGTTATCTCCAAGGCAGAATTTATTCCTACGCCGTTCAGATATCATAATCACCGGCAGGCTATGTCACGAAAGTCATTCGCATAAATCATTGCGAAAGGAAGGTTTATATGAAAAGATTTATTATTATCGCAATTGTTTTAGTGATTGTTTCTGTAATTATGATGGCCTCCGGCGATAAAGATACCCAGCAAGCGGGAGAAAGCCTTCTTAAAGGAGCTCTTAGAAACAGCCCCAAAGCAATACTTGCACTGATTTTAAGCGGAGGTGTTGGACTTATCGGCAAGCATGCAGTTTCCAAAAGATCTTCTGACGACACAGACGACGCTTCATTGGGCGATGATGACGATGATGACGAAGAAGATGACGATGACGACGAAGAAGATGACGATGATGACGACGAAGAGGACGATGATGACGAAGAAGATAATAACAACGCCGCCTCATCGGATTCTGGTGAATGGTTAATCTGCCCCAACTGCGGAGAGAAAAATATGCACCGAGCAGTTTGCTGCTGGAAGTGCGGGAAAAAATTTCGCACGGCTTCTCCGGCAAAAAGCCCGGAAAAATCCGATACAAAAACGGCTGCCGACCTGCCGAAGGAACGGCATGACCAAGAAAACAATTGGTGGACATGCACCGACTGCGGAGCGAAAAATATGTATCCCGCAGTTTATTGCGGAATATGCGGCAAGAAAAACCACACGGTTTCTCTGGCAAAAAGCCCGGAAAAATCCGATACAAAAACGGCTGCCGACCTGCTGAAAAAACGGTATGACAGGGAAAACAAACAGTAAACCGCCGCAAAATAGGCTGTAACGCAAAAGGTTACAGCCTATTTTTTATGTACAATTCTCCGTCCGCTTTGCAAACGCCTTTCCCAATTCGTTCATCAGCAGGTCGATGTCTATGGGCTTTGCGATATGTCCGTCCATGCCGCAGTCATAAGCCGCCTGCTTATCAGCTTCAAAGGCGTTTGCGGTCATGGCTATCACCGGTATCTCAGCCAGCGCCTTATCCTCAAAGCCGCGTATTTTTTCGGTCGCTTCATAGCCGTTCATTACGGGCATACGCACGTCCATCAGCACTGCGTCATAATAGCCCGCTCCCTTTTCCTTGAGCTTGTCGCATGCCTCCTGTCCGTTCACGGCAACCTCTGTTTCAATCCCCGACCGCTCAAGCAATGCCGCCGCAATTATCCGGTTCATCTTGTAGTCCTCTACAAGCAGCACCCTTTTTCCTGCGAACGGATTTTCGCCGCATTCCCAGATTTCAGCCGCAATACTGCCGTTGCAGCAGGCTTCCCCACGAACCTCGCAGATACTCAGCGGCAGCCTTACCACAAATTCCGTACCCTTTCCCTGCTCGCTCGTAAACGTTATGGTGCCGCCCATCATTTCAACAAGCACCTTGGTTATCGGCATTCCCAGACCCGTTCCCTGTATTACGCTGACCGTGGGTGTCTGTTCCCTTGCAAACGGCTCAAATACCGTGTCCGCAAATTCCTCGCTCATGCCGATCCCCGTGTCCTTTATTCTGAACTCAAATACGCTTTTCCCGTTCCCGTCCGTTTCCTCCTGAATTACGCAGCAGGTTATCTTACCGCCCTCCGGCGTGTATTTCACGGCGTTTGACAAGAGATTAAGCAGCACCTGCGTAATTCTCAGCTTGTCGCAAACGACGCCGCTGTTTCTGATACCCGACACATCGACAGAGCAGGTCTGCCGCTTGGACAGCGTTTCCGGCAGCATTATATCCGCCGCCCCGCAGACTATATCGCACAGATTTTCTTCGTTTTCCCTGATAATGATTTGACCGCTTTCTATCCTGCTCATGTTCAGGATATCGTTGATAAGGCTCATAAGATTATCGGACGACCGGGAGATATTCGACAGATATCCCAGAGCCTCGGATTTATTGTCAATGCTCTTTTCGGCAAGAGTTGTAAACCCTATTATCGCATTCATCGAGGTACGGATATCATGCGACATATTGTTCAGAAAATCGGTTTTGGCACGGTTAGCCTGCTGTGCCATTTCAAGCGCCTCGGAAAGCTGCCGCCTATGCTGTTCGTTCTCCTTTTCCCGCCGTATGGCGCCCTTTATGGAAGCCCACGCCAGCAGCAGCGCTCCTGCCACGATTATCACCAGCAGTGCCGTAACCACGGCGAAAATACGTTGGCTCATTGATGAGAAAACGCTCTGCGGTACCTGCGAAACATAATACCAATCGGTCTGCTCCAGTCTTACGATGTGGATAATGTACTTCCCGCCCTCTATCACAGCGCCGAAGGTCAGTCCTCCGGCTTGTGCGTCAAGCTCCTCCCGCAGCTTATCCATATTGCTGTGACCGCTTATCTCGGCAGCCTCCAGCGTGTCGAAGAAATTGCGGCGCTCCATGATGTTTCCGTTGCGCCCCATGTTCAGAATAAAGCTGCCGTCCTCGTCAATAACGCTGCAAAAGCCGTCTCCGCCGTAGCTGTCGATTTTCAGCTGCGTATCCAGCGAGTCTATGTCTATTTTCCTGACCGCATAGCCGAAAGTCCTGCCGCCAAAAGCAAGGTCGTCAAGCGCCAGTCCAACAAGAAGATAATCTCCCCTTTTTCCGTCGGTGATGTCGATTGCGGCAAATTTACCGTCATATTCGGTTATCAGCTCATATGTATCGAGATCGTTTTCTATAATTCCGTCGCTGCGATAACACTCTCCGTCCTCCGCAAACAGCATTGTAACGCTGTCGGCATACGCTCTGTTATTGATTTGCAGGCAGGAAATAATTCTTTGGTCGTCGCAAACGCTCATTTTTTTCAGGGCGTTCGGTATGTTGCTCAGCATGTCCCACTGTGCATTTAGCGAATTTGTCAATATGCGCTTGTCGTGCGCCGCCATTTCCTCCATAGTTTCGATGTTGGCGCTCAGCAGCACGCTGTCAATATGGTGATAAGTGCCGAACGGCAATATTACAAGCGCAATTATCGGAATGACCAGCAGCTTTATATATCGCTGTATTGTTTCAGAGTTTCTTATTTTCATTCTATCTCCCGTTGAACATTGACATTTGTTATTAGCCCGTTATGCTTTGATTTGGCTCAGATACTTGTATCGAGGATACACGAATGATTTATTATATCATAAATTTTCGCAATATTCAACAGCTTTTTGATATTTTGTACAAAACACAAAAATAAGGCGCACAAATCCGTAAAACGGAATTGTGCGCCGATGTATTATTTGGTATGGTCGAGATTGAAGTTACAGTTCTCGTGGAACTGCTTGCTCTCCTTTGCGCCTTTTCCCGGCTTTCGGTCGCCGGGGTGAAGCTCGCTGTGCAGTTCTACGTCCTGCGGCTTTTTATTGCTGCGGACAAGGTCTGCGTCCTGCTTCATCGTGTGAGTCTTTTTTTCACTCATAGCGCCACCGGCTCTGCATTAAACGCAGCCCTGAGCCTTCATAGCCTCTGCTACCTTCAGGAAGCCTGCGATGTTAGCGCCTGCCATGTAGTTGCCGGGCATGCCGTATTCCTTGGAAGCCTCGTCGCAGCTCTTGAAGATGGAAATCATGATGTTGTGGAGCTTCTCGTCTACTTCCTCGAATGTCCAGCTGTATCTGATGGAGTTCTGGCTCATCTCAAGACCGGAGGTAGCTACGCCGCCTGCGTTTGCAGCCTTTGCGGGGCCGTAAAGCATCTTGTTTGCGAAGTATACCTCGATTGCCTCGGGAGTGGAGGGCATGTTTGCGCCCTCAGCCACTGCGTAAACGCCGTTCTCGGCGAGATTCTTTGCGAAATCGCCGTTAATTTCGTTCTGTGTAGCGCAGGGAAGTGCAATATCAGCCTTAATCTTAGCGCCCCAAACGCTGCCATCGTGATATTCGGCATTCTTGTGAGAAGTTTTGCCGACATACTCCTTAATTCTGCCGCGCTCAACTTCCTTGATCTGCTGAACAACAGCGAGGTCAATTCCGTCGGGATCGTAAATATAACCGTTGGAGTCGGAAACCGTTACAACCTTTGCGCCGAGAGCGGTAGCCTTCTGGGTAGCGTAAATCGCAACGTTGCCCGAACCGGAGATTATAACCGTCTGACCCTTGAAGCTCTTGCCGTTAGCCTTGAGCATTTCATCGGTGAAATAGCACAGACCGTAGCCGGTAGCCTCTGTTCTTGCAAGAGAACCGCCGTAGGTCAGACCCTTGCCCGTGAGAACGCCGCTCCACTCGTCACGGATTCTCTTGTACTGACCGAACATATAGCCGATTTCGCGTCCGCCCGTACCGATATCGCCTGCGGGAACGTCGCAGTCAGGACCGATATGTCTGCAAAGCTCTGTCATGAAGCTCTGGCAGAAACGCATAACCTCTCCATCGCTCTTTCCCTTCGGGTCGAAATCGGAACCACCTTTTCCACCACCCATAGGAAGTGTTGTAAGGCTGTTCTTAAATATCTGCTCAAATCCCAAGAATTTGATAATACCGCTATATACAGAAGGATGAAGTCGAAGTCCTCCCTTGTATGGTCCGATTGCTGAGTTAAACTGAATACGGAATCCTCTGTTTACCTGAGTCTTTCCGTTGTCATCTACCCAAGGTACCCGGAAGATAATCTGTCTCTCCGGCTCGACAATGCGCTCGAACACGCCTGCCTCGACCAAATCCGGTCTCTTCTCAACCACAGGCTCCAGAGAAGTAAATACCTCTGTAACAGCCTGAATAAACTCCGGCTCTCCTGCATTTCTTTTTTTCACTGTCTCCAGTAAGTCAACCAAATACTGATTTTTTAACGCCATTGCTAAAAAACCTCCTTTTCTATGCTTTTTTTCATGTACCTGC
>CAYRLM010000102.1:0-8304 GCA_964425035.1 uncultured Ruminococcus sp. | reverse complement strand
ATTTCGGGGCGTACGCTCTTACCGAGCTGAATAGCCATCTTCATGAGCTTGCCAACGCCTACCTGATCAAGCTTTGCGAACGGATCGTTCTCAAAGATCTTAGCGTCATAGTAAGCGCCGAGGAACTTGCCGGCGTCATCTCTGGAGAAGCCGTAGGTCATCTGGGTCAGGTCGTTTGTACCGAAGCAGAAGAACTCAGCTTCCTTAGCGATATCGTCAGCGGTCAGGGCAGCACGGGGGATTTCGATCATTGTACCTACGGAGTACTTCAGATCGGAGCCGGCAGCTGCGATGATTTCGTCAGCGGTCTTTACAACGATGTCCTTAACGTACTTCAGCTCCTTGACCTCGCCTACCAGCGGAATCATGATCTCGGGAACGATGTTCCAGTCGGGGTGAGCCTTCTTTACGTTGATTGCAGCCTTGATAACTGCGGCTGTCTGCATCTTTGCGATTTCAGGGTAGGTAACAGCCAGACGGCAGCCGCGGTGACCCATCATCGGGTTGAACTCGTGCAGGGAAGCAATGATGTTCTTGATGGTCTCAACGGACTTGCCCTGAGCCTTTGCAAGAGCCTCAATGTCCTCTTCCTCTGTGGGAACGAACTCGTGGAGAGGCGGATCGAGGAAGCGGATAGTTACAGGGTTGCCCTCGAGAGCCTCGTACAGCTTCTCGAAGTCGCTCTGCTGCATCGGCTCGATCTTAGCGAGAGCAGCTTCTCTCTCTTCAACGGTGTCGGAGCAGATCATCTCACGGAATGCGGCAATTCTGTCGGGATCGAAGAACATATGCTCCGTACGGCAGAGACCGATACCCTCGGCGCCGAGTTCTCTTGCCTTCTTAGCGTCAGCGGGAGTATCTGCGTTTGTTCTTACCTTGAGCTTTCTGTACTTGTCTGCCCAAGCCATAACTCTGCCGAACTCGCCTGCGATGGAAGCGTCAACGGTAGGAATGATACCGTCATAAATGTTGCCTGTTGTACCATCGATGGAGATGGGGTCGCCCTCGTGGTAGGTCTTGCCTGCCAGCTCGAACTTCTTGTTCTCCTCGTCCATCTTGATGTCGCCGCAGCCGGATACGCAGCAGGTACCCATACCGCGTGCAACAACGGCAGCGTGAGAGGTCATACCGCCGCGGACTGTCAGGATACCCTGAGAAGCCTTCATACCGGTGATATCCTCGGGAGAGGTTTCCAGACGAACCAGAACTACCTTTTCGCCTCTCTTGTGCCATGCCTCTGCGTCGTCGGCAGTGAACACAATCTTACCGCATGCAGCTCCGGGAGAAGCGCCGAGACCCTTGCCTACGGGCTTTGCTGCCTTAAGAGCGGCTGCGTCGAACTGCGGGTGAAGCAGTGTGTCGAGGTTTCTGGGGTCGATCATCAGAACTGCTTCCTGCTCGGTCTTGTGGCCTTCGTCTACGAGGTCGCATGCAATCTTGAGAGCGGCCTGAGCGGTTCTCTTACCGTTGCGGCACTGGAGCATATAGAGCTTCTTGTTCTCAACGGTGAACTCCATATCCTGCATGTCGTGATAGTGGTTTTCGAGTGTTTCGCAAACCTTGATGAAGTCTGCATAAGCCTCCGGGAACTCCTGCTCCATCTGAGCGATAGGCATAGGAGTACGAACGCCCGCAACAACGTCCTCGCCCTGTGCGTTCTTTAAGAACTCGCCCATGAGCTTCTTCTCGCCGGTAGCGGGATCGCGTGTGAATGCAACACCCGTGCCGGACTCATTGTTCAGGTTGCCGAATACCATAGGCATTACGTTTACTGCGGTACCCCATGAGTAAGGGATATCGTTGTCGCGGCGGTATACGTTTGCACGGGGGTTATCCCATGAACGGAATACAGCCTCGATAGCGAGCTTGAGCTGTTTAACGGGGTCGGACGGGAAGTCCTCGCCGAGCTGCTTCTTGTACTCAGCCTTGAACTGCTCGGCAAGAGTCTTGAGGTCAGCTGCGGTAAGGTCGATGTCGTACTGAACGCCCTTATCTGCCTTCATCTTGTCGATAAGCTGCTCGAAGTACTTCTTGCCTACCTCCATAACAACGTCGGAGAACATCTGGATAAAGCGTCTGTAAGAGTCGTAAACGAATCTCTCAAACTTGGGATCGGGGTTGCCTGCGATCATTGCGTTTACAACCTCGTCGTTAAGACCCAGATTGAGGATAGTATCCATCATACCGGGCATGGAAGCTCTCGCACCCGAACGAACTGAAACGAGCAGCGGATTCTTGAGATCGCCGAACTTCTTTCCGTTGAGTTCCTCCATCTTCTTGACGCCTTCCATAGCCTGAGCCATGATCTCGTCGTTGATCTTGCGGCCGTCCTCATAGTACTGCGTGCAAGCTTCGGTTGTGATTGTGAAGCCCTGCGGTACCGGGAGACCGATGCTTGTCATCTCGGCAAGGTTTGCGCCCTTACCGCCGAGAAGATTACGCATGGTCATGTCGCCTTCGCTGAACATGTAGACCCACTTGTTTGCCATTGGTATATACCTCCTGAAATTTTAATCGCCGAACCGCCCGTGCACGAGCAAAGCCGACGTTTTTGATTTTTGCCGACAGATATGCGGTTTTTTTCACCGGACACTCTGTCACTTAATTCATTATAGCATATAATCTGAAAAAATGCTAGATGTTTTCTGAATTTTTTTGTGAATTTTTCCGGCAAATAAATATATTAAATATATTAAAAGTTTGCCGAAAAAGCCCGACCGTGACGCTTTCGGCCGTTTTGCCTTTATGTTACCGCAATACCTGCGGCAGATATCGTGACCACCGTGTGTGCGACCGCCGCAGAGCGCCGCTGCACAGGGGCTTCTGCGGAGGAGAGGTCACGGAAAGCCAGCCACTCTCTCAGCCTTGAAATCATCGAACAGCCTGCGGTGAAGCTCTCGCCGCCGCATATCACACGGGCGGTTCCTCCTGCGGCGGTGAGCTTATCCGCAAGAGCCAGCGCCTGTTCAACGCAGCTGCCGTCAGAGCCGGGAGCAATTACGATATCCGTGCTCTGTGCGGCGATATTCTCGTCCTTGCGCACCATCAGGGTGCGTTTCTTTGCGGACAGCTTGTAGTTTATGCGCCGCAGTGTATCGCCGGGAACATATTCGCGATGCTCATAGCCGGGTATACCACCGGACAGCGGCTGCTGTGAGGCCTCTTGCTCATCGTCGTCCGACGGAAGCAGGCTCGGCGGCACCTCCGGGCCGCTGTAATCCACGATACGGGGAAGAACGGCGGCGGCGACAGGTTCGGGGCGTATCGGCGAGGATATGTATATTATCCCCAGAAAATCCCGAAGTATCACCTCGTCTATTTCCAGTCGGTTAAGCCCGCACTGCGCCGCTCGCAGGGCTATTCGCACGCTGCCGCTTTTGCCGATGACCGAGCAGCGGGCGGAAAAGGGCTGTCCGAGAAATTTCCCGTTGACGGTGACAAACGGCAGCACGCAGAAGCCCTTTGCGGTAAACGTTATGTCGGCGGCGATTTTATCTCCGACGCAATACAGCCCCGAACAGCCGGAGCAGCTGACGGTGAAATGTCTGCGGGAAGCTGCGCAGGTGACAACAGAGGCGGCAGCGGCAAGCGCTATCGAATATATCAGTATCCAGCCGCATTCTCCGCTGATGTACATCAGCACCATTCCCGCAAACACAAGCGCTTCTATCCAGCCTGCAATGCTGAGCGACATTATTTCAGCCTCCTTCTGCGCTTTTTCAGCGCCTTGAGGTATTTCAGCAGATCCTCCGACGGGGTGAATTTCGGGGAATAGAACAGTTCGTCGGCGGCAGAGCAGATTTTCTCGGCTTCTGTCGGCATACTCAGGCGGTCGGTGAGTATTTTGCGCACCTCTCCCGCGGAAAGCCCCTCCTCGTTTCTGTCGGTCAGTTCTGCGGCAAGCCTTCTGGTGCGAAGATAAACGCCGCGTACCCTGCCGGATTTGCTTCTCAGGGGGTAGACCGCACAGAACACGACCCAGCCGAGCGGTTTCCTGAAAACAAATATCAGGACGGCAAGCGCAGCCGCTCCTGCTGCGGCATACAGCGGGAGCATTGCCGATTCGCCGCCGTTTTCGGCAGCTGCGGCGTATTTCGTGCCGTCAAAATCAAGCCAGCCTGCGCCGGGTATGTATATCTGCGGCCATGCATGAGCCTGTGCGTCGGTGATGTAATACAGACCGTCGGATTGGTCGTATGTGTCCTCGGATACCGCAAAGCCCTCGCAGTATCGTGCGGGTAGTCCTGCGGCACGGGCAAGCAGGGTAAGCGCCGCCGCATAGTCGCTGCAAATTCCTCGGCGGCTTTCAAACAGGAAGTATTCAACACCCTTTTCTTCGGGAACGAACTCCATGTCATAGACAAACCCTGCGTCGCCGAACCATTTTTCCAGAGCCAGCGCCTTGTCATAATCCGAGGTAAGCCCGGCGGTTATTTTGTCCGCCAGCGACTGTATCCTGTCGGTAACGCCGTATGTGCCGGTAAATTTTCGGTAGGAAACGGCGTTGTTCAGCTCGTTGGACAGAGCGGAACGCTCGCTCGAGGTTATCACATTGGCGGAATATGCGTCCTCAATGAGAGCCGCCATACCGTCGTAGTCCACACGGCGCAGGAATTCCTCGTCGGGTACGCTCACAAAATGCCGCAGGTAATAGGTGCCGTTCTGCGGAATCGGGCTTTCGGTAAAGACATCGTCGCGTGCCGTGCGGTAGGTTCTGCCGCATTCCTCCGCAAGTATTGCACAGTATGTGTTTGTGGGGTGTATCACGACATAGCTGGAGGAATCGTCCGCTATGTATATCCCCGTGACGGTGTGGTACGAGCCGACAGGGTTCAGCCCCGAAATAAGCTCAAGAGTGGCGTCGGACAGATTTGCGTCCTCCCCGGCGTTCACCAGCTTGCTCAGCAGGTCGGCGCTGTCGGCTGCTTTGGCGTTGTATTCCCAGCCGGGATATCCCGTGTTGAACGTGTCGAGCGCAGTCCACCCGTCCTCGTTGTAGCTGTCGAACGCCCAACGCTTGAGGTAGTCGGGAAATTGGGTGTTCACGGTAAAGAGGAGATTTCCGGAGGGATCGTTGTTTCCGGTGTTCACCGAGGAGCGTGAAGCGAAATTAGACAGACCCGAGGTGTTGAAGTAGCCGTGATCCTGCGGCATGAACCGATCCAGAGCGTCTGACACGGGGGTGTCGTTTGCGCGGGGGAGTATTGCGGTCACAAGGGCGGCGGCGAGTGCGGCGGCGCACGATACCGCCGTTCTGCGGCGGCGGTTGGAGCTGTCCTCGAAGCATGCTGCGTCGCCGACCGATACCGGCACGGAAAGGTTCGCACAGGCAAAAACGAAGCAGCCCGCCATTATCAGCGTCAGATACACCGGAAGCTCTCTGGAGGTGCGGAAGGACAAAATCATCGGAATGAACATCAGCAGCATGAGAAAGCATGGCCGTGGGCTTATCACCGAAAAATAACAGCCGACAAAGCCTATCACCACCGAGAAGATGAACACAGCAGCCGCCGCATAAATCACGTCAAACTGCGCCGAGGCGGTGAAAAGAAACGTCATAAAGCCGCCGTCGGCATTTGTGTGCGCATTGGCGGCGGCGCCTATGAACCACCCCGCCAGCACAAGCGCAAGAATAGACAGCGTAGTCGCAAGAGGGCGGAAGCGAACCTTATAGAACAGCAGGAATATAAGCGCTGTCAGCGCCGCCGCAGCAGCGGCGCATGGCAGAAGTCGGCTGCGGCAGACGGTGTACATCAGCGAAACGCATACCGCCAGCAGATACAGCAGTATCGGCAGCGGTGCGGCGCCGTCATATTTCACTCGTTTTTTGTTACTCATTTCACCTTACTTGAAGTAGGAGTACAGGCGGCACATCATCATGCCGTTGTACAGCTTGCGGTTCTTGTCCGCTTTCTGCCCGAAGATATCCTCGAATTCCTCGTCGGGGGTGATGATATAGAGCTGGCTGCCGTTCAGAGGGAGCAGCCGTTCGCCCATTATGCGGTACAGCCGCCGAGCTTCCTCCGTTTCAAGCATGCGCTCTCCGTACGGGGGATTGGTTATGATTTTGATATTCTCTTCCGGCTTTACGAAGTCGCTGATATTGCGCTTCTCAGCGGTGATTTCGATAAGCGGCGAAGCCTTTTTTGCGTTAGACAGCGTGAGGCTGACGCATTCCCCGTCGATATCATAGCCGTATGCACGGAACCGGGCGCTGCGCTTTATCGCCTCTGCCGCACGCTCTCGGGCGCTGCGCCAGCTTTTGTCGGGGATAAATCCGAGCCGCTCCGCCGCAAAGCTGCGGTTAAGTCCCGGAGCAATGTTCAGCGCTTTCAGCCCGGCTTCTATCAGCAGAGTTCCCGAGCCGCAGAACGGGTCTGCAACGACGTCGTTTTCACGCACTCTCGCAAGGTCGATAAGCCCTGCGGCAAGCGTTTCCTTGATGGGGGCGGCGTTGCTTTCCCGACGGTAGCCCCGCTTGTGAAGCCCTGTGCCGCTGGTGTCCAGCATAAGCGTTACCTCGTCCTTCATAATCGAGAAGCGTATCTGGGCGACAGCGCCGCTTTCGGGCATGGTTTGCAGCCCGTAGGCACGGCACAGGTTCACCGCCATTGCCTTTTTGATTATCTTCTGACAGGCAGGAATGCTTTTCAGCGCAGAATTGAGCGAATGCCCGGTGTTGGGGAACGCCTCGTATCTTCCGATATATTCCGACAGCGGCAGCGCCCTTATTCCCTCGAAAAGCTCGTCGAAGGTGCGCGCCCGAAACTGCCCCAGCACCACGCATACTCTTTCCGCGGTGGAAAGGCAGATGTTTGCCGCAGCGCACAGGTCGGCGCCGCCCGTGAACGTTACTCTTCCGTCGGTGACGGTGATGTTTTCGCCGCCCAACTTCTTCACCTCAAACGAGAGGGTCTTTTCTATTCCGAAATGGCAGGGGGCAAGGTATGTGTATTCAGTCATTGATTTCTCCGTTTTGTTTTCCGTTTATTTTATAGTATTTTGTTTAGATTTATTATATCAAATATTTTTGGTAAAGTCAACCGTATAAAACCATTCGGCGCTGCCTTTGCATTTGCGGAATAAACAAGGTGAAAACCGCACATATCCTGCCGTGGCGGGATTGCCTGTCCGCTGTTGCCGAAAACGGCTTTACGGCTTCGCAAATGCAATGTAATAAATTGACAATTATTCAAAGGCTCTGTCCCAATGCAAAAAGAGGGAGCGCGCCTTTCTGTTTGTGAAATATTCACAAAATTCCGAAATCAAATTAGGTTTATTTATCCAAAATCCACAGCTTAACCGAAAAGTTATTGCAAAAAAAATAAATATAAGCTATAATAGAATACAGGTATAAACGGTTCGGCAAAAAACAGGAAATTTGCCTTATAAATATAGAAGCCGTTCCGTGAAAGGAGATAATCAAATGGCATTAAAACTGATAGACAAACATCTGGGCAGCTTTGTTGCCGAGCATGAGCTTGACGCCATTGCTCCGGCGGTAAAGACCGCACATCAGCAGCTGGTCGACAGAAACGGCCCCGGTCATGATTTTCTGGGCTGGCTGGATCTGCCCGTTGATTACGACAAGGAGGAGTTCCGCCGCATAAAAAATGCTGCCGCCAAAATAAAAAGCGACAGCGATGTCCTCATCGTTATCGGCATAGGCGGCTCCTATCTCGGCGCAAGAGCGGTTATCGAGGCCATAAAGTCCACGCTGTACAACAGCCTGAAAAAGGACACGCCCGAAATCTATTTCGTGGGCAACTCCATAAGCCCCACATACCTCAGCGAGGTGGTTTCCCTTGTCGAGGGAAAGAACTTCTCCGTGAACATCATCTCCAAGTCAGGCACCACAACCGAGCCGGCGCTGGCTTTCCGCGTATTCCGCGACCTGCTTGTGGAGCGTTACGGCGAGGAGGGCGCAAAGAGCAGAATTTACGCCACAACAGACAGGGCAAAGGGAACTCTCAAGGAGCTTTCGGACAAAAAGGGATATGAAACCTTCGTTGTCCCCGATGACATAGGCGGACGCTATTCCGTCCTGACCGCCGTAGGTCTGCTTCCCATCGCATGCGCAGGCTGCGACATAGACGCACTGATGAAGGGTGCCGCCGACGCCAGAACCGCATACGCCGACTGCGACCTCAAAACCAACGACTGCTATAAGTATGCGGCGCTCCGCAATATTCTCTACCGCAAGGGCAAGAGCATTGAAATGCTTATTTCCTACGAAAACAGCTTCGCAATGATGAACGAGTGGTACAAGCAGCTGTTCGGCGAGAGCGAGGGCAAGGACAACAA
>CAYRLM010000101.1:0-8318 GCA_964425035.1 uncultured Ruminococcus sp. | reverse complement strand
TGCCACGGGTTTCCCGGGGCAAAAAACACTGCTATCCGCACAAGTGTGCGAACTGTCGGCAAAGCCGACAGTGAGTGCGCGCAGCTGGGATGTTTCGGCGAAAAAGCCCCAACGGGGCTTTTTCGACGGTCTACCTTCAGCGAAGCTGAATGTGCATATTATGTTCTTATTGTGACAAAAAATGTGCAGACCGCACTTTTTACAAAATCACCGTTATAGTATAATATAACCAAAGAGGACAAAGGAGTTCATTAACGGAATTGTTTTGTCCTTATTTTTTTACAGGAGGTTTTAATATGGCTACATTATTAATTAAAAACGGAGTGTTGGTAACAGCTTCTGATGAGTTCAAAGCAGATATTCTTGTCAAGGACGGAAAAATTGAGGCTATCGGAGAAGGTGTTGCGGCAGATGCAGATGAGGTTTATGACGCTCAAGGCAAGTTTGTGATGCCGGGCGGCGTTGACCAGCATACCCATTTCAATTTCAAGTTCGGTGATGCGGTGGTAAAGGGCTGGGAAACCTCCTGCGGTGCGGTTGTCGGCGGAACAACAACGGTTATCGACTTCTGCAATCAGGAAGCGGGACATTCCATGAAGTATTCGGTAGACCATTATCGCTCTGACAAAATCGATGGCAAGGCGGCTTGCGATTATGCGCTTCATGTTACTTTGTTTGAACCGAAGGACGAAATCATAAATGAGATTGCAAAGCTCCCGGAGTACGGGGTATCGACCTGCAAGCTCTTCATGGCATACAAGGGGCATGATTATCATTGCGACGATGACGCTGTACTGAAAGCGTTAAAGGTGGCGGGGCCTGCGGGAGTCACAATAATGACTCACTGCGAGAACGCAGAAATGATTGATGTTCTCCAGAAGGAGTGTATAGCAAAGGGTCAGACAGAGCCTTACGGACACGCTGTCAGCAGACCGCCCATTGTTGAGGTAGAATGTACTCAGAGAGCAATTTCTCTTGCAAAACTTGCAGGCGCTCCTCTCTATGTTGTCCATGTAACAACAAAGGAATCGATGGAGGCGGTTCGTGACGCAAACGCAGCCGGCTATCCGATTTTCGGTGAAACCTGCACGCACTATCTCACGCTCACGACAGATAACCTTGCTAAACCGGGATTTGAGGGCGCAAAGTATGTATGCTCTCCGGCGCTTCGTTCGCAGGAGCACCTTGACGCACTCTGGACGGCGGTCAATAAGGGCTGGCTGAATGCAATCAGCTCAGACCATTGCGGCTTTAGCTATGGCACGCACAAGCAGCAGGGCAAGGACGACTTCCGCAATATTCCCAATGGCGCTCCCGGAATGGAAGACAGAATGAATGTAATCTGGACAGAGGGTGTTGCCAAGGGTAAGATTTCCCGGACAAAATATGTTGAGCTTTGCTGCACAAATCCTGCCAAGAACAACGGAATCTATCCGAAAAAGGGCTGTTTGTCCGTTGGCTCCGACGCCGATATAGTTATTTTCGACCCCGACTATAAGGGCAAGTTCACCGTTGAGGAAAGTTATCAGGGTGTTGATTATAATGCTTACGAAGGAATGGAGCAAATCGGCAGACCCGACAAGGTGTTCCTTCGCGGCAGGCTTGTTGCCGACTGCGGCAAGTATGTCGGAACTCCCGGAGATGGTGAGTTTGTTCGCGGAAAGGCGTTTGCACGAGCTTTCCAAGGTTGATTTATAGTGTTTTCTTCTTCCCCTTTTTTTGATTTGTATATTCAATCGGTTTGTCTGACTTTTACTCATCGGGCTGACCGATTTTTTTTTGCACCGGGAGATGTTTTTGGGGATTCGGTTTCGGACACGCTTACGGCACTTCCAATAGGCACATTGACATCATCGTAACTTGTTTTTTTAGCAGTCGAACATGGCTTAAAGTCATGCAAATGGTTTGTCAAAGCCGCTTGCGGTATTTTCTGCTTTCGGAGATAATGGGAAAACTGGAAGCCCTCGGGATTACAGACGAAAAAGGCTCGGAGCATTTCACGGCACCGAGCCTTTTTTATTAAATCTTTCTATTCATGAAGCACATTATCTCTGCGGCCTATCTCCAGCGCTGCGTTGCAGTCCTTGTCAAGGGCGGCGGCGCATTCCTCGGGAGTTACCGTACCAAGCAGCAGATTATGGATATGCGGATAGAATACGCTGCGCACGGAAGTGTCGTTGCCCTGCCAGTTGGGGCTGTTGTTCATGAAATCCACCACGTTTGCCGCATTGTCATAAAATTCGCTCAGCATCAAGATATCGTCGGCATATTTCTCTGTGACCTTTTTGCTTGCGGGAAGATTTCCCGCCGATATCTCCAGCCATTCGTCCGTTTCATAAATGTACTTCACGAAAGCCTTCGCCGCCTTTATCTTTGCGGCGTCGCCGTTGTCAAACACCTCAAAGCCGGTGACGAACGACGTTGCCACATTGTTGGGGAAGTTCACGAAGCCATAGTCACCGATATTTTCATACAGCGAAAAATTTGCGTTGTTGAAGATATAGAACACTACTTGGTCGTTCTCGAACAGCTCTTGATTGTCCGTTATTTCGAGATTTTCGCAATGCACCGGATACCAGCCCTTGTCTACGCCGTTCTGTATCCATGTGAGCGCCTTTACCGCCTCTTCGCTCTCAAAGTCGAAATTGCCGGATTCGTCAAAAATCCCGCTGCCGAATGCACGGATAAAGGACATAATATGCGTGTCGCCCTGATTGTTCTTGCCGTACATCATCATCGGATATACATTCTCCGGGAGCTTCTCCGCAAGCGTGTCGAGAATTTCCGTCCACTCGTCCGTGCTCCAGTTCTGTATCGCAACATCGTCCGCAACATACTTCTCAAGACCGCATTCCAGCATGAAAGATTTATTATATATAAGAATGTTCTGCATACTGAGATACGGCATCATATAAGTCTTGCCGTCGATCATGCTCATTTCCCATGAAGCCTCGTCAATATCCGAGCGGATTTCGTCCGTGATGATATCGTCAAGCGGCACTACTCTTCCCGTGTGTATATACGCCGCCATGTTGAAATATCCCTCGTACAGAATATCTGCGGCGCTGTCCGTGCCGAAGCTTTCCGTGATTGCCTTTGCTTCGTCAACATAGTCGAATACCTTTACGTTTACGGTAACGTCTGCGTCCTCGTACTGCTCCGCAAATGCCGCCCCCGCTCTTTCAAGGAACATCTGCGAATCGGTGATATCCGGCTGTGACACCGAGCTTACCACCAGATTGGGTACCGTTATAATTAACGTGACCTGCTCCTTTGCGTTGGAGCTGCGAGTATCGCACGAAGTCATTGCGCCCAATCCCATAACCGCAGCCATAGCTGCGCCCGCTATACGCATTATGCTTTTCATTAAATCCCCCTTTGCCGAATAAGGTCATTTTCCGTAGGAAAATGACCACAGCTTGTCGAAAGACCTCATTTTGCCTGCGAAGCAGGCATTTGAAATCCGTTTTTTGCCTCAGCTTAAAGGTGACTGCGTCGACCTGACCGAGGCAAAAAACACTTGCTGGGATGCTCGGCGGAAAAGCCCCAACGGGGATTTTTCGACGGTCTGAAAGACTGCGAAAGCAGGCTTTCAGACGAATCACCTGTCCTGCAATTTCTCCAGCATTTCATTGACGTTTACAGGCTTGGAAATGAAATCGTCCATTCCGCTTGCAAGCGCACGCTTTCTGTCCTCCTTGAAGCTGTTCGCCGTGCACGCCAATATCAGTATGCTCTTTGCGTCCGCCCTGTCCATGCCTCGTATCTCGGCAGCTGCGGTGCAGCCGTCCATAACAGGCATCTGCATATCCATAAGGATAATGTCAAACTCACCCTCGTCGGAGGTGCGGAATATCTCCGCCGCTGCGCTGCCGTCCTCCGCTCTAACCACCTCGAAGCCGTTGCTTTCGAGAATATCCGTGAGTATTTCCGCATTAAGCTCGTTGTCCTCCGCAAGCAGTATTTTAAGCTGCCGCTCTCCGCTGCGGCAGCAGCCGTCGTCGGAATGTGCGTGCTTCGGCGGCTCTTCGGCAATCTCGGAGGGCAGGGTTATGATAAAGGTACTTCCCTCGCCGAGTTTGCTTTTCACATCTATCTCGCCGCCCATAGCGTTTATCAGCAGCTTGCTGATGGACATTCCCAGACCTGTACCAACATGGAGATTTTCGCCGCAGCAGCACTCCTGAGAAAAATTGTCCCAGATATGCTTCAGAAATTCGCTGCTCATGCCGCAGCCCGTATCCGTACAGGTGAAAATTGTCGTGACATGGGTTTTGTCGTTCTGCCGCTGCGTAACCGACAGCGTTATCCTGCCGCCCTCCGGGGTGAATTTGGCGGCATTGCCCACAACGTTCATCAGCACACGCTTGATAAGTATATCGTCGCCGATTATCCACGGAACGACTATATCGCAATTCACCCTGAACTCCACGCCGCGGCTCTCGATATTGTTTTTCTGCATTGACCATATTGCGTCCGCAATTATCTCAGGAGATATTGCGTCCTTGTTCAGCTCCACCTTGCCGGATTGCAGCTTTGAGAGGTCAAGTATATTGTTTATCAGAGAAAGCAGGTAATTTGCGGTGCTTTCCTCCTTTGAGAGCCTTGATTTTATTATGTCGTGCTTGTCCGGGTGGTCTATGTCCTTTTCTATGAGATAAATAAGTCCGATAATTCCGTTGAGCGGCGTGCGTATCTCATGGCTCATGTTTGCGAGGAACTGGCTTTTCGCCTTTGCCTCGGCGTTTGCGGCGATGACCTTGCTTTTGACGGACATAATATAGAGCAGCAGCACGACTACCACCACAAGTATAATCACCAGCATGGACATGCTTATCAGCAGCAGGCTGCTGTTCTGCTCGTTGAACACGCTTCTTTCCACCGAAAGCAGGAAATACCACTGAACGTTGATATCCTCAAACGGCATGAAGTAGATTATCTTATCCACGCCGTCCGCATTTGTGTATGAAAAGCTGAAGGTTTCGTTTACCGACATTTTGTCGGAAATATCGCTGCCGGTAAGCTCGGACGACTGTGCGTTCGCTATGCGGTCGAAGAAGTTGTCGGTTTCGTTGACATAAACGGTTCTTCTCTCGTTGACTATATAGTTTCCGTTCATGTCGATGACCGCACTGTAACCGTGGGATTCGCCGTTTTTGGTGAAGCTGTTTATGACAAGCCTGTCCTGAATGTTGTTTATGTCGCTTATTCCCACCAGACCTATCATGTGAACTCCCTCGATATAAAACCTGTCAAGCTTTATGCCGTAAAGTATGCTTTCCTTTGTGATGCCTGCGTTGACAATCTTGTCGTCGAAGCGGGTGACGATATGATCCGCATCGTCCGCGAAGTAGGACAGAAGCTCTATGCGCCCGTTCTGCCCCTCGCTGCCGGGGTCGTATGTCAGCAGCTTGTCGGTGTATATCAGTCCGTTTTCCGCAACAAGGTAAATATGCGAAAACCTGCTGTTCGAGCATTCCACATTCATCAGCGCTTCGGCGTCGAGAATGGTATCGCAGCTATAGCTGACGATTTTTTTCTCTATGTATTCCAGCTCCGTCCATGTTTCCTCTATGTAATTCTGGATACTGCCGCGGTCATGTCCCGCAATCTCGCTTATGGTTCCGCCGATGTTGTCGGAAACGGCGTTGTTCAGCAGTAATATGTAGCCTGCGGCTACCATTGCAATGATGACCACCGCCAGACAGACAGCAGAGATGCGTATTCTGAAATTACCGATCTCTTTCATTGCTTCCTCCCATCAAAAGCAGCATTATGCAGTATCCCCTGTTTTACATCATTCTATCTCATTATAGCTAATTATACCAAATAGTTTACTAAAAGTCAACATTTGCAACGCTGTTTATAGGTATTTTTATTAATAATTCACAGTCTTATTGCTGCAATTTGCACAAAATGTTTTAGTTTCGCCAATATATTATTTTGAATTTTGAGCCGTTTATGGAATAAAATACATGACAAACCTGTGCTTTTGGTTATCACGCTTTCAATGTCGGCATTCGGAGCAAGCCGCCGACTGCGGAAAATGCGGCGCATGATACGACAGAACTTCGGTTAAAGTCAATATCGGCTCGCATAATGTGCCGTCGAAGTCGTTTTGTAACACAACCCAAGTCATTGTGTAATTTTTTGTCAACTATTTGATATTAATGTTGATAATTGACTTGACAGTTTTACCCATGAGATGTATAATGTAAATATGGATATTATATCCAGTAATTGATGCATTTTTTTTAATTCTTGCTTAATACCCTCCAAACCGATTTTCGGCGTCAGACTATATGAGGTGAATTTTATGAAGTGGTTTTTTGTCATTACACTGATATGCGTTGCATTTATTTTGCTCGCCTGTAACATCTGGGGCAAAAAACGCGAAATGGCAACCGAAACCGGCAGATCCGTCAGACATCTGTTGACTGCCGGAGCATTTTCGATACTTGCTTATACATACGCCATAATAAATACATGGCAGCTGGGGGCCAATCTGGGCTACGGCATATATTCCATAAGCATAGATCTGGAGGTAATGTTCCTTTTGAGCTATGTTCAGAACTACACGGGCATTTTCGAGAAGAAGAAGTTCGTTGTCATGCTGTGCTACGCTCTGACGGCGGTGGACGGAATATTCATGATCATAAACGTATTTAAGCCGGTCGTATTCAACACGAAGATGGTCATGGACGTACACGGCTGCATATACTATTCTATCGTCGATCGTTTTTGGCCGTACTATTGCCACTATATTTTCGTTTATCTGATGGTGGCGTTTTCGAGCCTGACGCTTATCATAAAAACAGCCAAAACGCCCGCAATATACCGCATAAAATACTACATGGTGCTGATAGGAATGTTCTTCGTTATGCTTGTCCATGCGTCGTATATGTACTTCGGACTGGCTATGGACTACTCGCTGCTGGTCTATGCGGTAATGGCTCTGGCGGTGTTCTATTTCACGCTGTATTATGTGCCGATAAGTCTTATAGAAACTCTGCTGGCATTTGCCGTCACGATAATGGAGGACGGTATCGTGTGCATCGATATCGAGGGCAAGTGCGTATATTCCAACAAGCTGGCGGAGTCGGTGTTCCAGTCCAAGGACGACATAAACGCCTTTTACCGTGAGTTTGCCTCGCAGGAGGGCAGAGAGCTTTCTTCCGAGATAAACTGGGAAGAAAACAGAACAATGAGCGATATGACGAGGCATTTCACCAACACCTACAAGCCGCTTTATGACAGCAAGAAGAACTATGTGGGCTGCTTCTTCCTTTTCCACGACAACACCAACGATATATACAAGCTGGAAACGGAGCACTACCGCGCCACGCGCGACAAGCTTACGGGCATTTACAACAGGGAGTATTTTTACGAAAAGGCAAACGCAAGGATCGGCGCAAATCCCGACACGCAGTATGAGATCATATGCATGGATATCAAGGACTTCAAGCTGATAAACGATATTTTCGGCGTTGAAGAGGGCGACGAGATACTCAGAAAAATCTCAAACCGCATTGCCGCCGTATCGACAACACGTTCGGTTTACGGAAGATTGGCGGGCGACAGATTTGCGATATGTATGCCGAAGGGACTGTTCGATCCGCAGACGCTTCTGGAGGGTGCGGAGGAGGAGCTTTGCTGTATATCGGAAAGCTCTGTTTTCCATGTTCATGTGCAGATAGGAATATATGAGATTGCGCCCGACGAGGATACCAAGGTAGAGATAATGTGCGACCGTGCGTTCGTTGCGATAGATACTATCAAGAACAGCTATCAGGACGTAATCGCTTACTATGACGACAAGCTCAGGGAGAGCTTTATCACGGAGCAGGCTCTTCTCAACGAGTTTGACGACGCACTTGAAAGCGGACAGTTCAAGATGTTCCTCCAGCCGCAGACGGCGGTCACCGGCGAGGTGATAGGCGGCGAGGCGCTTGTGCGCTGGCTTCACCCGGAGAGAGGGCTTATTCCTCCGGGGGCGTTTATCGAGCTGTTCGAGAGAACCGGTCTTATCAGCCGCCTTGACATATACATATGGGAATGCGCCTGCAAGCAGCTTAAGCAATGGAAAGAGCAAGGCAGGGATTACCACATTTCCGTTAATATTTCGCCGAAGGATCTGTATTTTACGGACGTTTACTCGGTAATAACGGGGCTTGTGGAAAGATATGAAATCGACCCCAAATATCTCAGGCTCGAAATCACCGAAACCGCAATAATGACAAACCTAGAAACGGAGCTTTCGCTTATACAAAGGCTCAGAAACAAGGGCTTTGCGGTGGAAATAGACGATTTCGGCAGCG
>CAYRLM010000100.1:0-8356 GCA_964425035.1 uncultured Ruminococcus sp. | reverse complement strand
ACGGATTAAAATCGGTCATTTTCCTGCGGAAAATGACTTTATCGACAAGCTGAATAAACGCAGGACGTTTATTATATATCAAAAGTCCTCGCACAATTATACCATTACCGCCGAAAAGTCCCTGCGCATTTGCATACAAATTTTGAAAGGGATTTTCCGCATAATTTCCCGCCCGCCTGAAATAATATGTATAAAACTGTTTCAGGAGGAACGAGCAATGTGTGACGAAAACAGAAACGAAGCCCCTTTTTCGGAGGAGCAGAACCGGCAGCTTATCGACACGGGAATTATCGCCGCCGGAAATGCGCCGCATAACATACGCTGTCTGTCAATTATCGGGCAGATAGAGGGGCATTATATTCTGCCGCCGCAGAACAAATCCACAAAGTATGAGCATATTATCCCGGCGCTTGCAGCTTTTGAGCAGGACTGCTCCGTGGAGGGACTGCTTGTGATACTGAACACCGTGGGCGGCGATGTGGAGGCAGGTCTTGCGATAGCCGAGCTTATTTCCGGAATGTCCAAACCCACGGTGTCGATAGTGGTCGGCGGCGGACATTCGATAGGCGTTCCGCTGGCGGTGAGCGCCGATGTCAGCTATATTGTGCCGTCAGCCACCATGACGATACACCCGGTTCGCACCAACGGAATGGTGGTGGGAGTTCCGCAGACCATGTCGTGGTTCGGCAGAATGCAGGAGCGCATAACAAGGTTTGTGACCGAAAACAGCCACATGACCGCCGAAAGATTTCATGAGCTGATGATGGAAAAAGATGAGCTTGTCATGGATATAGGCACGGTGCTTGAGGGCAGGGAAGCGGTAAGCGAGGGACTTATAGACCGCCTCGGCGGACTGTCGGACGCACTTGAATGTTTATACGAGCTTATCGAGAGCAAAGCCGCAGCGCCGATAAAGGCGGAAAAGCCGGAGAACAAGAAAAAATCCCCGGCGAAATCAACAAAGAAATCAAAATCAAAGCCAACCGCCGAAAATACGGTGAGGGCGAAAAAAACCGCAGCAGTGCAGCTTCGAGAAGCCGTGGGACGTCCCGTAAATTCGGCGGACTGGCACGGCGAAAGATAATCCTCCCATGGGAGGATAGACCGTCGGAAAAGCCCCGTTGGGGAGCTTTTAGCCGAAACTTTGTTGTGCGGCATCCATGCCGCACTTGGGGTTTCGGCTTCGCAACATCGTGTTGCCCGCCGAACATCCGCACTGCATGCGTAAGGCATAAGGCGTTAGCCGTTGCCAGTACACTTGTGCGGATAGAAGTGTTTTTTGCCTCGGCAAAGCTGAGGCAAAAAACGGATTTTAATAGCCTGCTTCGCAGGCTAAATGAAGTTTTTCGGCAAGCTGAATCCTCCCATGGGAGGATACATAGGGGAAAATATGGATATTATTACAGTTATAATTCAGGCAGTGGTTCAGGGTCTTACGGAATTTCTTCCGGTGTCCAGTTCGGGACATCTTTCGGTGGTACAGCACATAACCGGGGTGAACGGCGAAGCGGCGCTTGTTCTGTCGATAGTGCTGCACCTCGGCACTTTGGCGGCTGTGTTCATTGCGTTTTGGAAAACTATCTGGGGAATGATAAAGGAATTTTTTCTTACGATAGGTGATATTTTCACGGGAAAATTCTCATGGAAAAATATGAACGGCGACCGCAGAATGATGTTCATGGTGATAATTGCAACGGTCATACTTGTGCCGTTTTATCTTGTGGAGGACTTTTTCACCGCACGCCAGGGGGACGGCGATATTGTGTTCGAGGGCGTGGCGTTTATGTTCACCGCCATGCTGCTGTTCCTGTCTGACAGGTTCGGACACGGAACACGCACCGCCGAACAGATGACGGTTAAGGACGCAGTTGCGGTGGGTCTGTTTCAGGTTGCTGCATTGTTCCCGGGAGTTTCAAGAAGCGGCTCTACCACCGCGGGGGGACTTCTCTGCGGACTGGAAAAGCAGACCGCCGTTACCTTCGCATTTATACTCGGTATTCCGGCGATACTCGGCGGCAGCGTGCTGGAGCTGGGTTCTGCCGTGAAATCCGACGTGGAGCTTGACTGGGCGGCGCTTGGAATAGGATTTGTCATATCCGCAGTGGTGGGTATTCTTTCCATAAAGCTTGTGAACTGGCTCGTAAAAAAGGACAGATATAAAATATTCGGCATATATACGGCGGTGATAGGAATTGTATGCGTCGGCGCAGGACTGTGGGAGCATATCACAGGAGTTACACTGGCGTCGCTTATCACGGGCTGACACCGACTGAGTACATATAAAGGAAGTAGCTAGAATGGCTGGTAAAACAGATAATAATACGGAAAAAAAGAAGAACACAGGCTCACGCAGCGCCGGAACAGGCAGTTCAAAGACGGGGTCGCAGGCGGGAAGCGCCGGGCGCTCCCAAAAGGCTATGGACGAGGAACTGCGGCGCAGTCGAGAGGAGGCTGTGAAGCGCAGCCGAAGCCGCAGACACCTGACCTCGGTACTGCTTTTTGCACTGGGAATATTCCTCACATTGGCGGCGGTGATACCTGCCGGCGAGGGCGAGGGCTGGCGTGCTTTATTTGACGTAATGCACGGGCTGTTCGGGTATTCGGCGTTTCTGGTGGGGCCGCTGCTGATATTTATTGCGGTGCGGGTTTCCGCGGCAGGGGACAACTCAAGGCTCGGCGGCGTTGTCGCAAAGTGCTGTGCGGGTATTCTCATGCTGTGCGCCGCAGTGCAGATATTTTTCGTGGGAGAAACTCCCGGCGACAGCTTCTCTGACGTGATAGCACAGCTTTACATCTATGGCAGGGAGTTCCGAGGCGGCGGCGTATTTGCGCTGTTCATCGGCGGTTTGCTGCTGCTTCTCGGTCGGCTTGGCGCAACGATAATCATGATACTCCTGATACTCGTGTGTGTGTTGCTGTTCACGGGAATGTCGGTTTCGGATTTCACAAAGCGGATTGCAAGTCCCGTGAAAAAAGCCGGAGAAAAGGCTGTGGAGCATCACAACCGTGTAAAGGAAGAAAACAAGCTGGCTGCGGAGCAGTCACGCCTTGAACGGCAGGAAATGGAGCGCATTCAAGCCGAGATAGACGCCGAGCAGGAGGACAAGCGAACCGTTGCCGAGCTTAAAAAGGCGGTATTCAGCGTGAGCGGCAGCGAAACGGAGGGTGCCGATGAAGCAGGTGAGGCTTCTGCGGAGGAGTACTCGGAAGAGCCTTTACCCGAAGAAACTGAGGAGCAGACCGGAGAAAAGCTCATCGAAGAGCAGAGCGAGGACAATGCGGACTACATGTCCGAGCTGAAGAATTACATCATGGAGAAAAACCGCGCGGTGATCGAAGAAGCCGAGCGCGTCGAGAAAGATCCCCTCGAGGACGAGGACGCCGAGCTTGTGCCGATAATCGACGCTATCCACCGTTTCCGAGAGGAAGATACCGGGACATCTCCGATAAAGAAAGTCGAGGATCTTCCCGAAAGTTCCGTCACATCGTCCGACGAGGGTGAACTTCCGTTTGACATTGACGATGTGATAGACGAACCCGCTTCCTCCGAAAAGCCGCAATTATCCGAAGCGGTGGACTCGGCGGAAAACTCGGCCCGTGCGGAGATAAAGCCCGCTGCGGCGGCAGCCGAGAGAACTCAGCCGATACGCAGCGCAAGCATATACGGCTCGGCTGCGGAGCAGAAACCCGCTTCGGACGGAGGTATGCAGAATATCACGCTAAGCGACGTGTACACGCTTCCCCCCGTGAACCTGCTCAATCCCGTTGAGAAAAAGGTCACTCAAGCGGACATAGACAGCGAAATAGAGCGCAATTCCAAGAAGCTGGTGGAGGCTCTCCAGAGCTTCGGAGTGCAGACAAAGATGGTCGGCGTCAGCAGAGGGCCGTCCGTTACACGCTACGAATTGCAGCCTGCTCCCGGCGTGAAGATATCGAGGATTACGGGGCTGGTGGACGATATAGCGCTGAACCTAGCCACCGCAGGCGTGCGTATAGAAGCGCCTATCCCGAACAAATCCGCCGTGGGTATAGAGGTGCCGAACAAGGTGCGTGACACGGTGTTCTTCCGTGAGCTTATCGACACGAAGGAGTTCCGCGGCAGCTTCGGCAAGAAGCTGGAAACCGTCCTCGGCAAGGACATCAGCGGCGCTATGGTTACCTGCAATATCGCAAAAATGCCGCATCTCCTGATTGCCGGCACAACCGGTTCCGGTAAGTCGGTGTGCGTCAATTCCATTATCATGAGTATTTTGATGAAATCCACCCCCGACGATGTTCGCCTGATAATGGTAGACCCGAAGAAGGTCGAGTTCATGATGTACAACGGCATTCCGCATCTGCTCATTCCCGTAGTCACCGACCCGAAGAAGGCGGCAGGTGCGCTGGCTTGGGCGGTAAACGAGATGCTTAACCGCTACAAGATGTTCTCCGAGAACAACGTGCGCGATTTCTCCGGCTTCAACGAGCTTGCGGCAGACCCTGACAGCGGGCTTACGAAAATGTCGCATATCGTCATCTTTATCGACGAGCTGGCAGACCTGATGATGGCTTCTCCGAAGGACGTCGAGGACAGTATCGTCCGTCTTGCGCAGATGGCGAGAGCCGCGGGAATGCACCTTGTTATCGCAACGCAGCGTCCGACGGTGAATGTCGTGACAGGACTTATCAAGGCGAATATCCCCAGCCGCATAGCGCTGATGGTGGCTTCTCAGATGGACAGCCGCGTAATTCTCGACTCCGGCGGAGCGGAGAAGCTTCTGGGCAACGGCGATATGCTGTATATGCCGGTGGGACTTCCGAAGCCCGTGCGTGTTCAGGGCTGCTTTGTTTCCGACAAGGAAGTGGAGCATGTCGTTGAGTTCATCAAGCAGACATTCAAGGCTGAATATGACGAGAACATAATCGAAGAGATAGAGCGCCAGACCGAGATGGTCAATTCGCAGCAGGATACAAAATCCTCGGACGGCGGAGATATCGACACAAGCGACGAGCGGCTTGAGGAGGCTATCGATTTTGTCGTCGAGGCAGGTACATGCAGCACCTCGTCGCTTCAGCGCCGCCTTAAGCTGGGTTACGGACGTGCCGCGCGGCTTGTGGATATAATGGAGGAAATGGGAGTAGTCGGCCCTCTTGAGGGCAGCAAACCCCGTCAGGTACTCATGAGCAAACAGGAATGGGCAGAGAGAAAGCTGCGTCAGAACTGAGAACGGATTTCAACAGCCTGCTTCGCAGGTAAAACAAAGTTTTTTTACAATCGGAGAGGAATATATAATATGCCATTTTTGCCGGTCAGCAGACAGGATATGGAGGAACGAGGGATAGAGCAGCTGGATTTTATCTGCTTCACGGGCGACGCCTACATCGACCACCCGACCTTCGGTATAGCGATAATTTCACGAATGATAGAGGCGGCGGGCTTTACTGTCGGCGTAATTGCGCAGCCGCTTTGCGATGCGGATTACATGAAGCTCGGCAGACCGAAATACTGCTTTATGGTGACGGGCGGAAATATCGACAGCATGGTTTCAAACTACACCGTGGCGCTGAAAAAGCGCAACGATGACGCTTATTCTCCCGGAGGAAGAGGCGGCAGACGTCCGGACAGGGCGCTGACCGTTTATTGCCGTAATCTGAAGCGCCTGTATCCTGACGTTGAAATATCTGTCGGCGGACTTGAAGCGTCGCTGCGCCGTTTTGCGCATTATGACTACTGGAGCGACAGCGTTATGCCCTCTGTTCTGGTGAGCACGGGCGCAGATTATCTCATGTACGGCATGGGAGAGGTAACGCTGACACAGATGCTCAACAATTTCAAGGCGGGGCTGCACCTGAGGGACATGCACGACCTTAGAGGAATATGCTACCTCACCGAGCCGGAGAATACCCCCATAGGCGCAGTGCAGTGCGACAGCTATGAGATAGTCAGCGCCAACAAGAAGGCGTATGCCAAAGCATGCCGCAAGCAGTACGACGAGCAGGACGAGGTTTACGGCAGGACGATAGTGCAGCGCCACGGCAATATGATGCTGGTGCAGAACCCTCCGCAGCGCAGCGTTACACAGGCGGAGTTCGACTACGCCTATGAGCTGCCCTATATGCGGATGTACCACCCGATGTATGAAAAGGAGGGCGGTGTTCCCGCAATACAGGAGGTGGAGTTCTCGATAACCCACAACCGAGGGTGCTTCGGCTTCTGCAATTTCTGCTCCATAGCGCTTCATCAGGGGCGAAAGATACAGACCCGCAGCGAGGACAGCGTATATGAGGAGGCGGTGAAGCTGTCGGAAAATCCCCGCTTCAAGGGGTATATCCACGACGTGGGAGGGCCTACCGCAAATTTCCGTCACCCGTCCTGCGAGAAGCAGGAAACATACGGCATGTGCAAGGGCAGAAAGTGCCTTGCGCCCGAACCCTGCAAAAATCTGATTGCCGACCACAGCGATTATATCCGCCTGCTGCGCCGTCTGCGCTCTATCAAGAAGGTCAAGAAGATATTCATACGCTCCGGCATACGTTACGACTACATGCTTCAGGACAAAAACAGCGACTTCCTTGACGAACTGGTGCAGCACCATGTCAGCGGACAGCTTAAGGTAGCGCCCGAACATGCCAGCAACAAGGTGCTTGACCTTATGGGCAAGCCGCATATCGAGGTCTATGAGGAGTTTGAAAAGCGCTTTTATGCCGCGACAAAGAAGTGCGGCAAGGAGCAGTATCTTGTGCCGTATCTCATGTCCAGTCACCCCGGCTGCACGCTTGAGGAGGCTGTGGAGCTGGCGCTGTTTCTCAAAAAGCACAATATACGGCCGGAGCAGGTGCAGGATTTCTACCCCACGCCGGGGACTATTTCCACGGCAATGTTCTGGACGGGTCTTGACCCGTACACAATGGAGCCGGTATACGTCCCGAGAACCCCGGAGGAAAAGTGTATGCAGCGTGCGCTGCTGCAATATTTCAAGCCGGAGAACCGCAATATTGTGGAAAAGGCGCTCATCATGGCGCACAGACGCGACCTTATCGGCACAGGCAGGGAATGTCTGATTCCGCCCGGTTCGCAGAATTCGGGCAGAAACACCCGTCAGGGCAGGGAGAATGTGAAGCCCAAGGGCAGAAATTCTGCAGGAAGGAACGAGAGGGGGAGCGTGAATGGCAGGAGAACGCCGTCGGCGAAAAAGCCAGCCGGCAAACATCGGGGGTAAGGCAATGCTCATTGTTTTCGCAGCGATGTTCCTGCTTTCGCTGGGAATTTACCTGAACGAGAAAATATTCAAGATGGAGTTTATACCGACGTCCGCCGAGATAACGGCGGCGCTCAGCGGCAGAACCGCAGTGAAGGTGGCGGACGGCGAGATAGCGGTGCATTACATCGACGTGGGGCAGGGGGACTGCGAACTTATCGTTGCGGGAGATACCAGAGTGCTGATAGACTGCGGCGAAGCCTCATATTCCGAACGTGTGATAAACTATATCAGCAGGCTGGGCTATCGGCGGCTGGATTACGTTATTGCCACACACCCTCACGACGACCATATCGGCGGCATGTCGGCTATCCTGAACGAATTCTCGATCGGAAAGGTGATAATGCCAGAGATACCGGACGAAATTATCCCCACCGGTGCGTACTTTGAGAAAATGCTTGATGTTATTGACGCAAAGAATATAACCGCAGAGTATTCGCACACAGGCACGGAGATACAGCTTGACGGCGGCGCAGTGCTGAGAATACTTTCACCCGTATACAGCGATTATACTTCTCTGAATAATTTTTCCATAGCGTGCCGCCTTGTGTACGGAAACAGGTCGTTCCTGTTCACGGGGGATATCGAGAGAGCGGCGGAGAGCGACATCGTGAACAGCGGAGAATATCTGAAAAGCGATGTGATGAAAGTCGCGCATCACGGAAGCACGTCCTCCAGCACACCGTCTTTCCTTGAAGCGGTGATGCCGGAATACGCCGTGATAGAGGTCGGCGAGGGCAATTCCTACGGGCACCCGAAATCAGAGGTGATAAGCCGGCTGAACTCTGTCGGCGCAAAAATACTTACCACAATGGAATGCGGGAATATCGTCATCACCAGTGACGGAGAAAATCTCACCGTACACACGGACAAGGGATATTCCGAAAATGAAACGGAGGCAGCGGCATGATAATCGTAGACAGGATCGAAGAGGATATTGCGGTGGTGTATTTCGGCAACGAGAAGCTGAATATACCCATCAGCGAGCTTCCGGAGGACATTCACGAGGGAAGCGTACTGAAAAAGACCCCCGACGGACTTATAACCGACCCGGAGGCGGAGCATGAGCGGCGCAGACAGCTTGCGGCAAAGGCGAACAAACTGTTCAAGTGAATTGC
>CAYRLM010000099.1:0-8364 GCA_964425035.1 uncultured Ruminococcus sp. | reverse complement strand
GGCAGAAGTACGGCGATATTAAAATGCTTGTTAATGCGGCAGGAGTTTCACCAAGCCAAGCACCGATTGAAACCATTCTGAAAGTGGATTTATACGGCACTGCCGTTTTGCTGGAAGAGGTGGGAAAGGTCATTTGCAAGGGCGGTGTCGGTATTACGGTTTCAAGCCAGTCGGGATTTCGTATGCCTGCACTTACTGCCGAACAGGACGAACAGCTTGCCTGCACACCAACGGAAGAACTGCTGAAGCTTGATATTTTGCAAGTCCAAAATATCCGTGACACGCTTCACGCCTATCAGCTTGCAAAACGCTGCAACGAAAAGCGAGTTATGGCACAATCTGTGGAATGGGGCAGGCGCAGTGCAAGGCTGAATGCGGTCGCACCGGGAATTATCGTCACGCCCCTTGCGATTGACGAGTTTAACGGTGAGCGTGGCGATTTCTACAAGAATATGTTTGCAAAATGTCCTGCCGGCAGACCAGGAACTGCGGACGAGGTGGCAAATGCGGCTGAACTTCTCATGAGCGACAGAGGTGCGTTTATAACCGGTTCGACTTTGCTGATTGACGGCGGTGCTACGGCGTCTTACTATTATGGGGAATTGAAGCCATAACTTACATGAGGATTCAACATGATTTTCGAGAAAAAAATTACATCAAACAACGGCATAGAAATTCCGCAGCTGGGACTTGGCACTTGGTTTATTGATGATTACAAGGCGGCGCAGACGGTTCACGAAGCGGTAAAAATCGGCTACCGACATTTTGACACAGCACAGGCTTACGGCAACGAACGTGGCATTGGCGAGGGCATACATACTTGCGGAATTTCAAGGGATAAGCTTTTCGTAACAACTAAAGTTGCGGCGGAACATAAGACATATGAGAGTACAGCAAGTTCGATTGATGAGTCTTTGAAACGGTCGTGACTTGACTATTTTGACATGATTATCATTCACAGTCCTCAGCCGTGGGCAGAAGTCAACCAGTCCGATAACCGCTATTTTGAGGGCAATGTTGCCGCCTGGAAAGCACTTGAAGACGCTTATAATGCAGGAAAGATAAAGGTAATCGGCGTATCCAATTTTCAAAAAGAGGACATACAAAACATTCTTGCAAGCTGTACAGTAAAGCCAATGGTTAATCAAATTCTTGCACATATCAGCAACACTCCGAACGAACTGATTGACTACTGCAAATCGGTTGATATTGCGGTGGAAGCGTATTCTCCGATTGCTCACGGTGAAATTATTGGCAACCATGCACTTGCGGCTATGGCAGAAAAATACGGTGTAACAGTTCCGCAGCTTTGTGTTCGTTACACGCTACAGCTTGGTTTAATCGGCCTTACAAAGACGGGCAATCCGGAGCATATGAAGTCCAATGCACAGGTTGATTTTGAGATTAGTGACGAAGATATGGAAACTCTCAAAATTTTTGAGCATATAAAGGACTAAGGAAATTCTCGATACCCTACTTTGTCGGAGCCAGCTTAATCCTCTCCATAGCAGACCGGCGGTATTACGCACCGATCCCTCCGTCAGAAACCTGAACAGCGGGCCTCTTGAACGGGCAATGGCGGTCTTTATAGGCGAAAGCACCTCCTCCGCCTGCTTCATGGTTGGTGCAGTGGTAATCTGATGTGTAGTTGACGGGTCGATGTTGAGAAAATAGTTCTGCATAGTGGAGGCGTACATAGATTTTGCGCCGCCTCTCGCAACAATTATGTATTGCTTGTTGACGAGCCTCTTTTTTATCCGTTTTGTGACATACCTGCTGCCGTGTCCGTCCTTGTACGGCTTGTAGACGCTTCGCTCAACAAAGTAATACCACCCGAACACCTGTTCCCCCCAAAGCTTAAAGCTGTCGAGAAGATGCATGTCCGAACCGTCAGTGAGTGTGAGTTCGTTCTCACAGAAATTTATCCAGCCCTCCACCGCCATATCATCATAGTAAACGCTGGGGTTGGCAATGAGATCGTCAATGCGGTTCATCTCCATACCGATCTCACGGCATATGGGAATATCGCCGTGTATCACGGCATTCCGGAATTCAGCATAATACCGAGGAACCGCAGTATTGGAAATAATCTGTGCCACCCCCTTACTGAAAAGTCCTCCAACATTGACATTTACACTGTTTTATGCTATAATGTGGCAAGACAGAGTAAATATCTCCATGGGAGGACAAGATAATGAAAGATACAAAAAGAAACCTGAAACAGTCTGACAAAGAAAATAAGAAGACACCGGCTGTCAAAAAGATCATAACGCCGGAGAAAATGCAGGAAGCCATGGATTTCTGTTATAACGCTGCACTAAAAGGTATTCCGGGCGGAAAGACATCTGAACAGCTTGCCAAAGAATATCTAAGTCATCAGCATTCCAAGAACGAACTTGAAAACCGCCGCAAGGCAGCAGAAAGTTTTGTAAAGTGGCAAATATCCAAATGCACAGCAACCGGAATTATCACCGGTATTCCCGGAGGTCTGGCAATGATAGGCACTATACCGGCGGACATAACGTCCACACTTTACATACAGCTCAGAATGATAGCAACTGTTGCGGTCATAGGCGGATACGATGTAAACGATGATGTTGTGCAATCTATGATATACTGCTGTCTCGGTTGTCTGTCCGTTAATAAGGCTTTTGCGGAAGCCGGAATCCGGATAGGTGACAAAGCAGCTCTTGCAGGATTGAAGAAACTTCCGGGAAAGATACTGACCGCCATTAACAAAAAAGTTGGCTTTCGTCTTTTCACAAAATTCGGGAAGACGGGTGTTATCAACCTCGCAAAGCTTGTCCCGATAGCAGGCGGCATAATAGGAGGTGGATTCAATTTTGCCGGTACGGCAATAATCGCCAAATACGCCCAGCGCCAGTTCATCGAAAATATCTTCGATAATAACGAAAGCGCCAAAGATGAAGTAATCATCGAATCTGCTGAAAATGACAAAACCTAGATGCAGCAACTGTTATCACGAAAATCATGTCACTTCTTCTTAGCTCCGCCATTAAACATAGCGTTACCCATATCTTTCAAATTAAACGATTTTGAGGCGGCAGCCTTGATACCGTACAAAGCCGCTCCGGCGGCAGCCGTTGTGATAACTTTCTTACCTACGTCCTTGAGTATAGACTGAGCGTATGCCTTTCCGGGTGACACCTCGCTGTCAGTCAGTTCCCTAAGCTGCTTATCAAGTTGAAGGCGTTTTATCTTCTTTTCAAGCTCTGCCGTTGTAAGCCCTCCTCGGTGTCTGCTGTCGTTCTTTTTCGTTTCCTGCGCTTCGGCATGCGTTTTGCGTTTTTTCCCCTCAGGAGTAAGCGTTCCGTCAGGGTTCTGATACCTCAGTATATCTTTCCTGCATATGCTGCCGTCGCCATAATGTATTGCGTTGTGTGTTTCGTGAGAAACACAGATAAGGTACTCGGGATCAAGCAGAAATTCACCTCCGCCATGAATATCAGCGACGGCAATGGGGTTCATGTGGTGTATCAGAATCTTTCCGTATATTTCTCTTCCGGGTATTCCGAGATCGCACCCATTGTCCCGCGATATCACAATGTCCCTGACTCTCTTCCACTCTGCGGATCGATAGAATTTCTGATTGATATATCTATCGAATCCGAAAGTGTCATCTCCAACGATACCTCCCAAACTGAGATACCCGAACCGTTTCTCAAACGTCGTCAGTCTGATAAGCTCTGAATATCGCCTTACCGTACCGGGAATCATTCGTCATCCTCCTCGTCTGTATCGCCTCGGTAGTTTTTCAGAGCGTCCATAGCCTGCTCAAACAGCTCCGTCATCTTCTTGCCGGATTCCAGCGCCTCTGTCTTTGCCTGTGCCAGCTTTCTTTTTTCTTCAAGCAGTTCCTTTTCAATGCGTTCCTGTGAAGAGCCGAGCTTCAGGAAGTGAGTTATCACCTGCGATGAAGCCGTGCCCTCCCTCAGTTGCTTTTCAGCCTGATCTATCGCAAGCGAAATAAGCTGATTCTCTCTTGCCTCCGGCGTACGTGCCGGGCGCATTGGAGCCATCGGAGTTATTTTTTCAGTCTCTGCTTTTTTATCCGAATTTCTTCTGCCCAATCGTCACGCACCTCCCCACAGAGAATATCCGATAATACCTGAATGAACAGACACACCCCGGTATCAGGAACTTCATCCGGCCCGAAAGGAGATAACCAGCCGTACCAAAAGCCTGCCTGCTCATTCAGATAATATCGGAAAGAAAAAATAGCAGGGGCATAAGCCCCTGCATGAATTATAAGTCACCCGGCTGATGCCTGCTTGTTGGTGACTTTTCTATAGATGTTACGGAAATCATACCGGATTATCTCGTCAATTGCCCGTTCGACCTCACGCTCATTCTCCTCGTCGGAAAGTGAATCGGACGTCCTTGCGATGCGACCTAAATATCCGCACGTATGGTATCCCTTTTCTTCGTCAAAGAGGAACCATTCCGCAAACTGTCTGAACGGGTCGTACGGGTTATCAAAGGTCGTAAGTCGGCACTCAGTCATTCATGGTCACTCCTTTCCGTTAAGATAATTGCGTACTGTGGTCGCTGTAACGCCAATAGCGTCGGCTATCTCGGACATTGTGTAGCCCGAGGCGTCCATAGCGGCCATCTTGTTTATCTTTGCCTGACTCAGCTTTGTTTTTGTCCTTGGCGTAGCCCTCTGGCGCAAAGAGGCCATATCAGCATTTTGAATTATCTGCGACAGCTTGTTCTCGCTTATCGCCCCTGACTGCCTTACCGTTATGGTGGGATAAAAACCGTTTATCATCTCGCCTGCATATTCGTTGAAGCATGCTACGAAACCCGGATTGAGATAAATAACATCTGTAAGACACGGGTCTATCTCACACCAGAATGTGACCTTTAACCGCTCATCGAAACATTGTTGGATTACTGCTGGCCCGCCTATACGGAAAAGAGTGCAGCGATCATAAACAGGGTGGTTGCAGATAAATTTTCCACGTACATTGACAAATAAATATCCGGAGGAGCATAAGCTGCCGCACATGAACACCTCCCCAAAAACAAAAAGAAAAGCGCCTGTTATAAATGCAAGCGCTTCTCCCGCCAATAAATATCAATCCTGTATTCTGCCGATCAGTTCTGCCATATGATGGTCCCACTCGTTGGGACTGTCATACTGATAATCGCTTGTGTCAAATATCATAGCCGCAGGCGGGACAGATGTAGCGGTAGTCTGTTTCGGACAGTATTTTTAAGTCCATCAGAGCGCCGCATGCCCCGCAAATTAGATAACCCTCGTTAATATAGTATAAAAGTTCCCGACCGACAGGTCTGAGTATTTTTCGGCTCATAGTTTACCTCCATCATGCCACCGTTTTTCGGTGTGATATGAGATAAAGAGCGCTCTATTATCCCTCCTTGTAATTGACAGCGATTTTACTGTCATAAAATGAAATGTAAATTTTGCGTACCTCAACCTTCACAGATGTCAAAGTCATTATAAGTATTATTTATAAAAATATAAAGAAAACTCATAATAATGGGTGCATTCCGCCGTGTTAATTATAACGAGCCAGCTCCGAAAAGCGGCGAACCAACTGGCGGTCAAAAACAAAAAATGTCATGTATTACACGCCCTCCGTTCGGAACCGTCAGTAAATAAATTACTTCTTCGATCTTATGTTGTTTAGTACCCTTTTAAGTGTATCAGATGTTATAACGCCATCAAATTCCCTTGCAAACCCGATATAAGTCAGTACACCATACAATGCCAGTGGTAGGATAAGCTCAGCTGAGCCCATTCCAATATCAATAATGAGCCTCTCCCTGTCGATACCAAAACGCTTTTTCTTATCGGAAATTTCCGAAAGTGCCTTCGATTTCTCCAGTGCGAGTTTCTCTTCGTCAATACGCAGCTTACAAAGCTGAGCCAGTTCCTCCACAACCGTATGACTGCTGTCACTTCCCGTATCAAGATACGTAAGGTCCTCAAGATGCCTGATAATCTCATCGCCAAGTTTTTCAGTGATATTATCCATATCCATAAAAATCTCCTTTCGCAGTTAAACATGACAGTTCCATAAAACACAATGCATTTTTTGCGCAAAAAGAGCCCCCATCAAATGGGAGCTCTAGTATGCGAAAGCACCGAGTTGAAATTGTCCATCATCTGTCCATTAATTATGCATAAATTCAAACAAAACGACATAACGCTATTCACAGAATATGCAATAATAAAGACATTTGAGCTATTTTATTACTATCTACAATACCCCCTTTTGAAGGTTCGAATCCTGTCACTCCGACCATTGTAACATTGTAAACCGCCTTGCAGCGATTATCGGTTTGCTGCAAGGCGGTTTTTGTTTTGGCGAACAAATTAAACGTCACGAACAGCCCGACGCCATCTTTTTCTCAGCGACTGCTCTTCGTCCGAGCTAATTATTTTAATGAAGTGGTTGATTTTTTATTTAATGGGTGATATAATTAACATATTAGAATAATGTATGAAAGGACTATGTCATGAAAAAAACGCTTAAAGGCATAATTTCAGCATTGGTGTGCGCTTCAATGCTGTGTGGGTGCACCGGTCAGCAGGAAGCTGCGACATCACAGAGCGACAGCACAATCGGAGTGACTGCGGCAGATGTTTCGTCTGAGAGTACCCCCGGGGACATCACCACGGTTACCGCACAGACCGAACCAACATCAAATGCCACGGAAAGCTTTACACAGGAGAGCGACGATACATACGAGCAGGAAAATACCGCCGCAGTCAGTGCAGCGGCAACAACCGCCGTTTCGGTCACGACGGCAATAACCGACGACAGCGCAGCCACTTCGCAGCCCGCAAATCCCGTCAAAACCACGTCTGCTGCCACAGCGACAACCTCCGCGAAATCCGCAAGCAGCTTTCTGCTTGACTGGAAGCTGAATTCAACATGGGAAGAGGGCGGAAAGAAATGCGGCGGCTACGAGGTGACTGTCACGAACAATTCCGGCAGTGCGGTGAGCGGCTGGACAGTAGAACTGACAGTTCCCTCCGGCTTTGAGATAACTGCCGGGTGGAACGGAAAATACACGATAAACGGCACAAAGCTGACAGTCACCAACGAAAGCTACAACGGCGATATTGCTAACGGCGGAACAGCCGGATTTGGCTTCAATTACAGTTCGCCCGAAGAATTCAATCCGGGAAAGGCAACGGTGAACGGTGCGTCCGCCGGGACAGGTACAGGAAACTCCGGCGGCAGTACCTCTGTGTCAACCACCGCAACGGTGCAGACAATTCCGCCGGCGCCTGAGGATCCGCAGGGAACCACGCCTGTTGCGGCGCACGGTCAGCTTTCCGTCAAAGGAACTCAGCTGGTGGACAAGAACGGAAACGGCTACCAGCTGCGTGGCATGAGTACTCACGGAATAACATGGTTTCCGGATTTCATAAACGAAAATTCGTTCCGCACACTGCGCGACGACTGGAACACAAATGTAGTGCGCATGGCGATGTACGTTGACGAATGGGGAAACGGTCAATGCTATATGCAGAACAAGGACGGAAGCCTTCAGCTTCTCGAAAAGGGCGTGGATCTCTGCATTAAGCTGGGAATGTATGTCATCATAGACTGGCATGTACTGAACCCCGGCGACCCTACCGCTTATACCGACGAGGCAATTGAATTCTTTAACGCTGTGTCGAAGAAATATGCCGACTATCCCAACATAATATACGAGATAGTCAACGAACCCAACGGAAACGTCACATGGAGCGGCACAATAAAGCCATATGCCGAGAAAATCATTCCGGTTATCAGGAAAAACGACAAGGACGCTGTGATAATCGTCGGCACTCCGACTTGGAGTCAGGACATAGATCAAGCGCTTGCAGATCCGTTAAAATACGACAACATCATGTATGCGCTTCATTTTTACGCCGCCACTCACACCGACTGGCTTCGTGAACGCACGGAAAAGTGCGTTGCCGGCGGTCTGCCGATATTCGTATCGGAGTTCGGCTGCTGCGACGCTTCCGGAAACGGCGCAAACGACTTCACTCAGACAGAAAAATGGCTCACGCTGCTGGACAAGTACGGCATAAGCTACTGCAACTGGAACCTTGCCAACAAGGACGAGTCCTCCTCCTGCTTCAAACCCTCCGCCAAAGCAGACGGAAACTGGAGCGACAGCGACTACTCGGAGAGCGGCGCATGGATACGCAAGTGGTTCAGAAATCATTAATTTTCGCAGGCTTAATTAAGTTTTTAGACCGTCGAAAAAGCCCCGCTGGGGCTTTTCCGACGAACATCCGCACTACATGCACTCACCTGTCGGCTTCGCCGCCAGTTCGCACACTTGTGCGGATAGCAGTGTTTTTTGCCC
>CAYRLM010000098.1:0-8419 GCA_964425035.1 uncultured Ruminococcus sp. | reverse complement strand
CCAAAGGGGACAGACTGTAAATCTGCTGCGTTTGCTTCGGTGGTTCGAATCCACCACCTCCCACCAGCTAAGCGCTTCGACATGCTTTAGTGTGTCGGACCGCTTCTGTTTTTTTCGGCTAAAAAATCATCAAGCACCGCCTTGACATAATCTGTGTTATGTGGTAGAATAGGACTTACGAGGAAGGTATTCAGGACATATTATATACATAACGCATAAAACATCAAAGGAAGAATAGTATGGCAAAAACAATAAACTCAGCCGCCGCAATACTGCTGTCTGTTGTCACGGTACTGGCGCTGTTTCTTTTTATCACTCCCATGTCTGCCGGGAAAGCCGAAGCGCAGACCGCAGACACCGCCGCCGAGGTGCTGTTAAGCTCCGGCACGAAAAAAATCACCGGGAAATACATAATAAGCAAGGACAGCGTACTCCCGCAGGGTACCGTTATCAGCGTAAAGAACGGCGGAAAGCTTTATATCCTCCCCGGGGCGAAGCTTACCGTAAACGGCACTTTGAAAATAGCCTCCGGCGGCTCGGTATTCGTTCAGGGCGATATGGACATACAAAGCACCGGAAAGGTTTCCTGCACGGGCAGAATGAAGATACAGAAAAGCGGAAACGTATCCCTCGGCGGAAAGCTTTCCGTCAACAAGGGCGGAGTTGTGCCGGGTCAGGGTACGCTCTCGGTGCTGAACAATTTTTCCGACATAACCTGCAAGGGGAACGTCACCGCAAAAATAAAAGCGCCCGAACCTGTGGTAAAGGACGGAGTTACAACCGTCGGCGGAATACTTATCGTCAACCGCAAGTATTCTCTTCCCGAAAATTACGGCAGCGGTCTTGACAGCGCCGCATACAATGCGTACCTTAAAATGAAAAAGGCGTCCGGGTATGATATGAAGATAGTATCGGGTTTCCGCTCATACGAAAAGCAGCTTCAAACGTTTCAATACTGGGAGAACATAGACGGCTTTGAAAAAGCGGACACCTATTCCTCGCAGGCGGGACATTCCGAACATCAGACGGGTCTTACAATGGATATCACGTCGCTCAGTCAGAGCTATGCGAATACCTCCGAGGGCAAATGGCTGGCGGCGCATTGCTGGGAGTACGGCTTCATAATACGCTATCCGAATGGCTGCGAGGATATCACCGGATATATCTACGAACCGTGGCACATACGCTACTTGGGAGTAAGCAATGCGAAGCTTGTCTACGACAGCGGACTTACGCTGGAGGAATTTCTGGGATTGGCATAAAAAACCGGGCTGTTATCCGCAGCCCGGTCAGTCTGTCGATAAAGTCATTTTCCGCAGGAAAATGACCGATTTTAATCCGTTTTTTGCCACGGCTCTGCCGGGGCAAAAAACACTGCTATCCCAGCAAGTGTACTGGCAACGGCTAACGCCTTATGCCTTATGCGCGCAGCTGGGATGTTTCGGCGGGCAACACGATGTTGCGAAGCCGAAACCCCAAGTGCGGCATGGATGCCGCACAAACAAGTTTCGGCTAAAAGCTCCCCAACGGGGCTTTTTCGACGGTCTGCGGGCTGATATCCTCAGCCCTTTTTTATTTTAATGTCCTGAGATATTGCTTGCGTTCATCGGTAATGCGGAAGCTCTCCAGCGCTTTCTGCAACGTGCGGCGGTGGGTGGCAGGGTCAAGGCGGCGCCGCTCAATGTACGGTATCACAGCGTCATACTGCTTTGCGAGCGCTGTCGCAAAATACCACGCCACCATCATGCTGATGTAATACTCATCACAGTTTACCCCGGCGGCAAGCTCCGCATATTCCTTGCGGAAATTACCGTCGAGATAATAGTTCATCAGGCAGCCGATACCGTAGCGTATCGTGTAGGTATGCTCCGAGGATATCCAGCGCTTAACGTGCGGAAGAAGCTCCGCAGTATGCTTTTTGAACAGCTTCACCGACATCTGGTCGCAGGTCGCCCAGTTATCCGTATACGGCAGAAATTCGTCAAGGCGGCGCACGCACTCGTCAAAATCCCTCATGCCGGAAATTATAAACGCATGAAGCTGATTTTCCTCAAAGCTTTCATGCGGCAGCGAGGTCAGGAAGTCCTCGTCCTCGCCTATCTCCTTGGCAAGTCTGCGAAGCAGGGGCGTGCGTACGCCGATAATTCGTTCCGGAGCCGTATTGGGGAGAAGTCTGCGCTGAAATTCCGCATATTTACTATCCTGCAATTCGTACAGGCGGCGCTTTATTTCTTCCGGCTTCATAATTCCTCCGAATTATTTTTTGATTCTGCAACCTTTTGCCGCCATATTCGGTTTTATTAATGAGCAAATAAATCACAACAAAATCACGGTAAAAGGAGACCAATATGAAAAAATATCTGTCATTCATTGCAGCGGCGGCGTTTATCGCTCTTTCCGGCTGCTCTTCGCAGATAGACGGCGGCGCTGCGGATTCCGCTGCGGCAACAGACACGGCTGCATACGAAACCGATATTGCTCTTGAGGTACAAGATTCCGAGCCGGAAAATATGATGCAGCCGCCGCAGATAATGGTGGAATACAGCGGCGACGGAATTTCCTCCGCAGCGGCGCTGACGCTTGGCGGCTATAAGTGGGACAGCAACGGGTGCGTCACCGTATCGGATTCTGTCGGGGCTGTGCAGTCCGCCGAGATGGGAATTATCACCGCACAGGTAGACCTTGACCTTGTTTCTGACGGTGAACCCAAGGTCGGTATCCGTGCGGATTCCGAGATAACCTGCGTGACATTCTTTCCGACTGACGGCTCGGACAGCAGAACGCTCGGCTTCACCGACAGCGGAATCATACAGTTCCCCGACGACGCCGCAAACGGCGTGGTGAGCGTACAGGTGAAGTATCCGCAGGGAGAGGCGGAATATTATTTCACCGTGACACGCAGTCAGACAGACCTGTCTGAACCTCCGGCGCTGAGAATTTGGTCGGGAGAAATCGGCTTTGCAATGGTCAAGGGCGGCTATGAATGGACTGTGACCGAGGGAGATACGTCGTATACGACCTGCGTGGACTGTGCGTCGCCGTGGCAGATGTTCGAGAACAATACCGACCTGACGGAGCTTATCGCAGAACCTCGGGAAATTTTGACGGTAATGCTGCCGGAAAATTCACGCATAGCCTCGGCAGTATATTACACCGCCGAGGACGAGGCTCATGAGTTGGAATACGACGGCGGAAAGGTAACAATGCCGTCCGAGGATATATCTGCGGTATGCTGTCTGACAATCGAAATGCCGCAGGGGGTATGCGACTATGTGTTTGCGGTTCGGACGGGAACGGAAGCCGCCTCCTCGGCATATGACCCGAATACGTCGCAGGAAGCGTCGGAATAGCTTTTCCCGATAATCACATTATAGTCTGACCGGGCATACAATATGGCAGGGTAAAGCACCACGCCGAGCCGAAGGTGGCGGTATCGCCCATGAATAGCCGGAGGCATGCCCGGTGTGTTTATATACCCTCCCCCCGGCAGCTTTGCCGGGGGAAATATTTTGCGCAAAACACGGTCGGGTTGGTTCGTCTGCGGTGCGGCTTTATATCAGTAGTATTCCTCGATAAAATAATCGAGATTTTCGCGGGAATATTCCAGCTGCTTGGAAAACAGCTTCAAATCAAGTATTATGTCCCACTCCGAAATGCTGCCCTTATCCAGTCGGCGCATACAGTTCATCAGCATGACCGAAAGCGCCGAGCAGCATGCCAGCATTACCCTTGCATAAGCCGCACCGTCCTCAAGGCTCTCGGTGTAATGGCGGAAAATGCCGTATGCCGCAATATGCTCATAGCGCCACTCTCCGCTGACCTTCAGGATCTCCGGCAGCGCCGCACAAAGCTCCTCTCGGCGCTGTATCAGCCTTTCCAGAATTGCCGTCCATTCGCCGTTGATACTCTCCATGCCGGAAAGCGTGTTCAGCAGCCGCAGTATTTCCTCGGGTGAGGAAATACTCTGCCATTGTGCGGGGATTGCCGCAGGCTCGCCGCCCTCAAGCTGCCGCTGGATATTCCACGCATATTCGGCGCACCTGCCGAGACGGTCGAGTATGCCGAGCTGCCTGTCCTGAATTATCTCAAAAAGCCGTACACGCTCATGTCGGAACGCCGCAGTATGTTCGTCGTCGTGCCTCCGAAGCATGATATCGTTTTCGTCCTCAATCAGTGTGAACGGAGAGCTGTCGCTGAAAAGAAGCCGACATACCTCCTCGCAGCACAAGCCCAGACCGCCCTCTTCCACTTCTCCGGAATTATTGAAAAAACGGGGGTGCAGTGCGCAGATGTCGCATAAAATATCCTCGCCGCAGTTAAGTATCAACTCGCACAGCCCGTCCTCACGGAGAAGTGCGCACCTGTCCCCTGCGGAAAGCGCAAAGCAGCGCTGACCGTCATGCTCATGAACGGCGCTGCGAAGCCGTTCGCCGAACTCGCCGGGAACGCTGCGGAAGCGTTCCGCAGCACTGTCGTCAATGTCTATTTCCCAGCCGACGCAGCAATTGTCGGTGCAGTCTGCGGCGGTACATACAAATTTGTCATAAAACCACGGTCTTATCATAGCCCTGCCTTTACCCGATAAATTCGCGCACAAGCGAATTTTCCGGCACAAATTCCCTGTCCAGCGGCTTTAGGCTTCTGAGGAACAGCTCTATATCGGAATAATTGCCGTAATCCTTGTAGGTATCGGCGGCATGCTCCAAATCCGCCAGCAGTATATTGCGGTAAACCATCGGCTCGTATGCGATAAAGGTATCTATATCGAAGTTTGCACGGTGCTTGTACGGCATTATATACAGGTTCTCGCCCCGCTCCACCGAGCGGAAGAAATCCAGAGTTTCCGCGATATTGCGCCCTCGGTACAGCTTATCCCTGATAAGTCTGCGCATAAGGCGTATTTTAGACGGGTGCAGCAGCGTTCCGCCGTTGTCCAGCCTTGTTCTGACGGAAACATAAACACGGTTGGTGAATTCGTCCGACTGCCCGATGACCTCGGGATTGAGCGCATGTATGCCCTCCATAATTACGATATCACCCGGTCGGCGCAGAAGCGTCATTCCGGGACAGCGATCCTGCTTTGCAAAGTCAAAGGACGGAACATCTATCGGCTCGCACCGGCTGAGCTTTTCGAGGTGCTGCTTGAACAGCACGGTATCAAGTCTTTTGGGCGACTCGAAGTCAAAAAGTCCCTGCTCGCCCAGACGCTTTTCTTCATCGGTGAGCGGGAGGAAGTAGTTGTCCATAGAAATGGTATGCGCACGGCAGCCGTTGTCCTCCAGCAGCCGTGCAATTCTTCCGGCAGTAGTGGTCTTGCCCGAGCCGGAGGGCCCGGAAATTAGCACCACGGGGCGCTGACTGCGTTCGATGTATATTTTCTCCGCCGCAGCGGACAGCTGGTCGGCATAGATGTTCTCGGCACCGAGCACAAGCTCCTGCGGATCGGCCGCTCTGTCATTCAGCTCCTTAACAGGAATACATTTCATGATAATCTCCCTCCGTTAAACACGTCCGCAGCGGTAAACTGCGGACGTGTCAGCTTGTCGATAAAGTCATTTTCCGCAGGAAAATGACCGATTTTAATCCGTTTTTTGCCACGGCTCTGCCGGGGCAAAAAACACTGCTATCCCAGCAAGTGTGCGAACTGTCGGCAAAGCCGACAGTGAGTGCGCGCGGCTGGGATGTTTCGGCGGAAAAGCCCCAACGGGGCTTTTTCGACGGTCTAACACGTCCGCAGCGGTAAACTGCGGACGTGTATTTGTTCTGTTTTATTCCGGCATGACCGTAAGATCATGACAGAATGTGCGATGATATTGTAAGCTGTAATAAACACACCCTGTGTCTATTATATGATATTGAAGGCTTTTTGTCAATCACCGTTATCAAATTCCGTTAAGGAGCTTCTTTTCCATCTCGCCCTTGTCGGTGGAGTACTCGAGGGCGGTTTCATAGGATATCTGACCCGTCTTATACAGCTTTGCAAGGCTGTCGTTGAGCGAACACATTCCGTCTCTGCCGCCGGCAGCCATGGTGGTTTCCATCATGTTTATCTTGTTGGAACGGATAAGGTTCTTTATGGCGTCTGTTCCTACCATTACCTCCACGGCGGCAACTCTGCCCTTGCCGTCGGTGCGGGGGATAAGCGACTGTGCGATAATTCCCTGTATCATGCTTGCCAGCTGCGAACGCACCTGATCCTGCGAATGTATCGGGCATGCGTCGATAATTCTGTCCACCGTCTGCGCCGCACTGGAGGTATGCAGCGTGCCGAATACCAGATGTCCCGTTTCTGCGGCGGTCATTGCAAGGGATATGGTTTCGTAATCTCTCATCTCACCGATAAGGATAACGTCCGGATCCTCTCTCAGTGCGCTGCGGAGCGCTTCATGGAAGGACGGCACATCTCTTCCCAGCTCTCTCTGGTGGATAGTCGCCTTTTCCTGCTTGTAGCGGTACTCTATCGGATCTTCTATGGTGATGATATGGCAGGGGCGCATTTTGTTGATATATTCCACAAGCGCTGCAAGCGTTGTGGATTTACCTGCGCCTGTCGGCCCTGTGACAAGCACAAGACCTCTGCGCTTCTTGGCGAAATCCAACAGCACGGGGGGCATTTTCAGCTCCTCAAGCGTAGGTATCTCGGCGTTCAGCAGACGAATGCAGGCAGCCAGCTTTCCGCTCTGGCGAAACACATTGACGCGCTGACGTGCGCCGTTTTTCAGTTCAAAGCTGAAATCTATATCCTTGCCCTCGTTGAGCATTTTTTCCTGCTCTGCCGAAAGTATTGAAAGAATAGTACGGTTGACCACTTGGTCGGAAAGCTCGGTGTACTTGCGAAGCTCACCGTTTACACGCACAACGGTTGGTGCGCCGACGGTGAGGTGGATATCGGAGGCGTTCATTTCTCTCGCCTGCATGATGAATTCTTCAAAAGTCATGGTGTTCTTCCTTCCGTATTATGTATTGTTTACCGTGCCTCAGCACGGAGCACAGGGACAGCTTATTTGATTTTGAACTGTATACCGCTTGCGGAAAAATATACCTCGTCGGAGGAATTGGCGATACGCTGGTTTATATCGCCGATAATATGCCGCAGCGCCTTATCTCTGGGATCGGTGGGAGAGAGGGAAAAGCCTGTTTCCATCGTGACCATCGTCATACTGCCGTCGTTCTCTCGTATCCGCTCGCGCATTGCTTCAAGATCCGCTATAACGTTCTTCTCAACGGACTTTATAATCTCGTCGTTGATATTGGTGATATCCGGGCACAGCCTGTCAAGCACAATGGCGGTATAATCGCTCACACGGTCAAATATCACGAATTTATGGTCGTCGATAGCGGCAGCCGGGTTTTCTGTTATACCCGTCACGATGTCCCACTCAACTCCGTTCTGATTATTGCCGAATTCTATGCGGTGCAGGATATCGGGGGAAACCGCCTCCCCGGTGCGAAGGTAGAGAACATAGTCGAAGCGGGAATAGTTCGTTACCGCCCAGCGGGATCTTCCGCTTGCCGCTCCGCCTGTTATCAGTATGGATTTGGACATTTCGCCACCGTTCCTTTCAGATTTTCATATAATTATCGTTTCAGGCAGTACCGCCTTGATATATTACATTATACAGCAAAACATCAAACATGTAAAGTAGGTTTTTTCAACTTTGTACGATTGCAAGCAATATTGTGAATAATTTATGTTTTTGCCCCTTTAATTTTGTGGAAAATTATCATAGAAAAATAATAGGCAATATCGGAAACGTGGTATGAGGATTTAGAGCAGCATCTCATGATTTTGTCCGATTATGACAAGGCACTGCGGAAGCACCCCGTGCAAAGCACTTTATTTAACTGCGCCGCCCGACACAAACAAAAAGCCCGAAACAGCCGCTTAAACGGTCGTTTCGGACTTTGGCGGGAGTATCCCTCAGATACCCGGGATTAAATCCGGGGATTTTCTGTATTCACAGGGCTTATCTCTGGTTCTGACCCTGCTGGTTCTGCTTGTTCTGACCGTTCTGGTTCTGACGGTTCTGACCCTGCTGGTTCTGGCGGTTCTGGTTCTGCTGGTTCTGTTCAGACATAGAATTATCCTCCTCGGAGTTTTTCTCCGTAATTATTCCGGCTTATCGCCGCATAAATATTGTACCCGGTTAAAGAAGGATTATTCAAAAATGCGCGCAGCTGGGATAGAAGTGTTTTTTGCCCCGGCAAAGCCGGGGCAAAAAACGGATATTTTAACAGTCTGCTTCGCAGGTTAATTTTTTTTCGACGGTATGAAGCGCTTCATACTTATATCATGCTGTCTTCCCAGCACTCGGGGGCTTCAAGACCGAAAATCTTCACAACTGTCGGAGCGATATTTGCAAGACCGTACTTGTCGGAGGGCTTGATCTCGAATTTCTGATCCTTGTCGTAGATGATG
>CAYRLM010000097.1:0-8453 GCA_964425035.1 uncultured Ruminococcus sp. | reverse complement strand
ACCCCGCCGCAGCGGGATAAAAGTTTTCGGTCCAGCCTTTTTCAAAAGGCTGGCGAGTGCGGGGCAGAGCCCCGCACTCGGCGCATTGCGCCGCTTAACGCCCACGAAGCGCTAAAGGGGTTCGGGGGAAAACAAGAGTTTTCCCCCGATTCGCAGACGACAGTCTGCGAATAAAGACTTTTTCGACGGTTTTTATTCCGCTGCCTTTTTAGCAGGTTTGCCTGTGTAAAGCTGATAATAGCGTCCCTGCTCCTCAATAAGCTTATCGTGGCTGCCCCGTTCGATAATTCTGCCCTGCTCAAGAACCATGATACAGTCGGAGTTGCGTACGGTGGACAGTCTGTGAGCGATAACGAACGTAGTTCTGCCGCTCATCAGCTTATCCATACCGTCCTGTACAAGCCGTTCGGTACGGGTGTCTATCGAAGAGGTCGCTTCATCGAGTATCAGCACGGGCGGATCTGCGACTGCCGCTCTTGCAATGGCGAGAAGCTGGCGCTGACCCTGCGAGAGGTTCGCACCGTCCCCGGTGAGCATGGTGTTGTAGCCGTCGGGCAGACGCTTCACGAAGCTGTGCGCATTTGCTAGCTTTGCCGCAGCAATGCACTCCTCGTCGGTGGCGTCAAGTCTGCCGTAGCGGATATTGTCCATTACGGTTCCCGTGAACAGGTGAGTGTCTTGAAGCACCAGTCCGAGCGAGCGGCGCAGGTCTGCTTTCTTTATTTTGTTGATGTTGATGTCATCGTAGCGTATCTTACCGTCCTGAATATCGTAGAAGCGGTTGATAAGGTTCGTGATGGTGGTTTTTCCGGCACCTGTCGAGCCTACGAACGCAATCTTCTGACCCGGCTCTGCGTGGAGCTTAATGTCGTGCAGCACAATCTTCTTTTCGTCATAGCCGAAGTCAACTCCGTCGAACACAACGCTGCCCTCAAGTCTGGTGTAGCTTACGCTGCCGTCTGCGGAGTGGGGGTGCTTCCATGCCCAGACCCCGGTGCGCTCACGGCTCTCGGTGATAGTGCCGTCCTCGGCTACCTTTGCGTTGACAAGCTCAACATAGCCCTCGTCCGTTTCGGACTTTTCATCAAGCAGGGTGAATACACGCTGAGCGCCCGCCATAGCCATTACGACGGCGTTAAGCTGCTGGCTGACCTGAATTACCGGCTGAGAGAAGCTCTTGTTGAGCGTGAGGAATGCGACAAGCGTGCCGATAGTAAGTCCTGTGGTATCCGAGCCGAGCACGAGCGACAGCACGGCTCCCACAGCAACGCACAGAACATAGCTGATGTTTCCGAGGTTTGCGCTGACAGGCATGAGGATATTTGCGAATTTGTTCGCATTGTCTGCGGAAACTCTGAGCCGGTCGTTTATTTTGCGGAAATCCTCAAGGTTCTTTTCCTCATGGTTGAATACCTTTACAACCTTTTGACCTTCCATCATTTCCTCGATGTAGCCGTTTACCTTACCGAGATCTTTCTGCTGTGCGGCAAAGTACTTTGCGGATTTTCCGCCTATCCTTCCGGCGGCGAACATCATGATGACAACCATTGCAACCGTCACCAAAGTCAGCGGTATGCTCAGCGCTATCATGCTGACCAAGGTGATTATCAGAGTAACTCCGGAGTTCACCATCTGCGGTATGCTCTGGCTGATGAGCTGGCGCAGCGTGTCCACGTCATTTGTGTAGATAGACATGATGTCGCCGTGGGCGTTTCTGTCGAAGTATTTTATCGGCAGCGACTCCATATGCGTGAAGATATCGTTTCTGAGATCCCGCATGGTACCCTGAGTGATAAATATCATAAGTCTGTTGTAGGTGAACGAGGCTGCAATACCCACGATATAAATCAGTGCAATGCGCGTTAGCGCCGCCAGCAGCGGGCCGAAGTCTGCCGTTTCGCCGGCATTTACCGCATTGAGCATGGGCGTGATATAGTCATCAATAAGGCTCTGCATGAACAGAGTACCGGTAAGCGTTGCCCCGGCAGTTATCAGAATGCATACAAGCACCAGAATAAAGCGAAATTTGTAGCGCTTCATCATATATCCCAGCACACGATTGAGCGACTTGAAATCCATTTTTTTCAGGTCAGCGGGCTGACGTTTGTTTCCCATAGGTCCCGGCATAATTCCGCCTCCTTTTAGTCGTTAGGTTTGTCGAAATCTCCGCCGGACTGCGTCTGGAGCGTGTAGATTTCGCTGTATATCTTGTTGTTTTTGAGCAGATTTTCATGTGTATCGAAGCCGCATACTCTGCCGTCGTCCATGACGATTATGCGGTCGGCGTCCTGCACGCTGGAGATACGCTGTGCGATAATGAGCTTTGTCGTGCCGGGTATCTTTTGTGCGAATGCCTGACGTATCTTGGCGTCGGTTGCGGTATCGACAGCGCTGGTGGAGTCGTCGAGAATGAGTATCTTCGGGGTTTTCAGAAGCGCTCTTGCGATACACAGCCTCTGCTTCTGACCGCCCGAAACATTCGTGCCGCCCTGATCGATCATGGTGTTGTAGCCGTCGGGCATTTTGTCTATGAACTCGTCTGCGCAGGCAAGTCTGCATGCCTCAGCACATTCCTCTTCGGTGGCGTTTTCGTTGCCCCAGCGGAGGTTATCGAGGATAGTGCCGGAGAACAGGACGTTTTTCTGGAGTACGACGGCAACCTTGTCGCGCAGCAGCTCCAGATCATACTTGCGTACATCTGTGCCGCCTACCCTGACCGCACCGCTGTCCACGTCGTAAAGACGGCTTATGAGGTTTGCGAAAGAGGACTTTCCGCAGCCGGTACCGCCGATTATGCCGATTGTTTCGCCTGCATGAATATGCAGGTCGATGTCGGAGAGTATCTCCTCGCCTCCGTCGGCGTCGGATTTCTTTTCCTTGAGGGTATCGGATTTGTGCTTATATGCGAAGTTCACATGGTCGAAATCGATTGATCCGTCCGGTATCTCCATAATGGGGTCGGCGGGGTTGGTGATGTCGGTTTTCTCGTTAAGCACCTCGCAGATACGTCTTGCGCTTGCGACAGACATTGTAAGCATTACAAAGATCATGGAAAGCATCATCAGCGACATGAGTGCGCTCATGATATAGCTGAACATTGAAGTGAGTTCGCCGGTGGTCATTGATCCGCCGACGATGAACTGCGCACCGAACCATGATATCAGAAGTATGCAGGCGTAGATGACTAACATCATCACGGGGTTGTTCCATGCAATGATTTTCTCTGCCTTGATGAACATTTTGTAAAGGTTTCCCGAAGCGCCCACGAACTTTTCGTTCTCGTGTTCCTCACGCACAAAGCCCTTTACTACACGGATAGCGGAGATATTTTCCTGTACGCTGGCGTTAAGGTCGTCGTATTTTGTGAACACCTTGTCGAAAATCTTTGTGGCGTTCTTTACAATAAGCATAAGCACTACGCCGAGAACGACAAGCGCCCCGAAGAATATCATGCTTATCCTCGGTTCGATTATTACGCACATAATCACGCTGCTTATCAGCATGATAGGCGCACGAACCGCAATGCGGATTATCATCTGGAACGCATTCTGAAGATTGGTGACGTCGGTGGTCATTCGTGTAACCAGACCGGCGGTGCTGTACTTGTCGATGTTCGAGAATGAGAAGGTCTGGATATTCGAGAACATTGCGTCACGCAGGTTACATGCGAAGCCTGCGGAGGCGTTTGCGGCGAATTTTCCGGCAAGTACGCCGAATAAAAGGCTCAGGAACGCCATGACAAGCATTACGCCGCCGAAGATGAACACCTTTTGCAGGTTGTTTCCGTTTATGCCTTGGTCGATGATAGCGGCGGTGACGAAGGGTATCAGCACCTCCATTACGACTTCGAGAACGGTGAAGAGCGGAGTAAGCAGCGTTGATCGTTTATATTGCTTTATCTGTGCTGCAAGTGTTTTTAACATGCAATTTTCCTCCCTTGGTTTATTATGCATTGATTAGTTTACATATTATTATAGTACATATTCGTGATAATGTAAATTCACTAACGTGACATAAATTCACGCATTTGTGTCGCTGCTTTCGGTTAAATTTACTATGACAATTTGTTTGTAAAACAGCGGTGGCGGTATATCCCCACAAATCACATTATTATGACGGTTATATCCTTATCTGTATTTCATTTGGCTTTCACAATAAGGCGTATCCGAAAATGAAAATTGTGTGAATATCGGGGTAAAAACATATCCAACAAAAAACCGCTCATCACTGAGCGGTTTTTCGGAGCGATTATTCACACTCGGACATTCAGCACTGTGCCTCTGCCGTCGGGCGAAGGCATATTGTCCATCATGTCGGTAATGGCTTCCATGCTCTCCTGGTTTGCTTCCATAGTTTTCTTCATCATTCCTACGGAAACACCGCTTTGCACGTTTGCCGCTGCCATATTCACAGATAAAGCAGCAATTTCCATTTCCATAAAATGACCTCCTTCCGCAAGCATGGATAACATGACCGAAGTCCATATTATCTTATGGATAATTATAGCATATTTTTTCCTGTTTGTCAAGTCCCGCCGAAACAATGCCGGGTTCGAAAACCCGAACCCGGCATGAACAATATGGAGGAGCGCTCCCATTAGCAGCCGAAGCCGCCGCACAGTGCCTTAATAAGCTCGCAAAGCTGCTCAAAGCTTGCACCGCATACATTAAAGAAATTCCACATGTAATTTACCTCCTGATATGTATTTCCCTGTGGGATATTAATATTATACTATACTGTCAGGAGTATTTCAATGCAAAGATATTGCCAGCGGGGGAAGCGCCTTCCGGGATTTCCTTCCGGCTATTTGTTCAGTCCGAATATGTAGTCCGACGCATCGTCAAGCGTACCCTGCGGATATCTGCCGTAATCGAGCTTATCCGGGTTTTCGAGAAATTCGTTTGCGAGAAATACCCTCATGCCGAGCTTTTCGGCAGCCATATCCTCGGAAACGCTGTTTCCCACCATCACGCATTCCTCGGGGGTGACATTCAGTTTGCGGAGTATTTCTTCGTAATATCTCGTGTCGGGCTTACAGAAGCTGCTGTTGTCGTAGCAGGTAACCAGTGCGAAGTCATCGGGTGAAAGATTTACCCAGCGCATACGGGTGACAACTCCGTCCATCGGGAATATCGGGTTCGTGGCAAGCGATACATTCAGCCCGGCGGCTTTCAGCCGCTCGATAATCGGCTTTCTGTCCGGGACATATTTCAGACATGCCTTTGCCTTGTCAAATTCATGTGTGTAAAAGTCGTCGCATACGCTTCGTGCGTCGGGCAATCCGGGGTTCAGCGCATTGAATGTTTCCCAGAACGCCTCGGAATTGAGCCTGCCGCCGTCGTTCATTATCATGGACTTGGTTCCCGCCCAGACGGATTTTACGGTATGCTGCGGCTCGTAGCCCAGCGGTGCAAGCCTTTTGCAAAGCTCGCTGAAATAGATTTTTATGAAATCCTCCTGCTCGAACGGGAGGAGAGTTCCGTCTAGGTCAAACAGTACCGTTGTTATCATCAGCGTTCTCCTTTGCGGCATTGCGCCTTTCGATGGCGGCATGCTGCTTTTCTATTTTCTTTCGGTAGGAATGCAGCGCTTCGTCATCGGATTTGTATACCGAGCGTGTGACTGTCCACCTGTCGGCCGCCGCACGCTTGCACACCATTTTAACGAGGTAATCGCCGTGGACGGGACAGGTGCAGATATTGTTCTTGCGGACTGCGCCCAGCGACAGCCATTCGCCGTTTGAGAGCGTTTTTCCGCATTCGGGGCAGGGGATTTGCGTGAGCCTTTCGTCCGAGGTTATGCCTCTGATATCGTGTATATCTCGGAATATTTCCCTTGAAATGACCGGGCGCTGACCCGGCGACATGCCGGAATATTCGGCAAGCCCTCGCCGCATATCCAGTTTCCTGCATACCTCATAGGTGAACCATGCGTCGTTCATTGCGTCGTGCGCCTGCGCTTCCATGGGGATACCGAGCTTTTCCACGGCGTCCGAAAGCGACCATTGAACACGCTCGTTATCCACCTGATTTTTGTAGATAAGCTGCAAATTCACATAATCGCTGCCGTATTTCGGGTCGAAGCCGTGAAGCTCCAGATTATCCGCCAGCATTGCGATATCGTCAAAGCCCCATGTTATGAACCGGAACTGCGGAGAACACCATTCCCTGAGCCTTGCAAACGCCTGCGGGAAGCTCTCTCCCTGAGCCAGCATTGCGCTGGTTATGCCGGTTATCTTCTCAACGTGGCGGTTCATTTTCTTGTAGTATTTCGGTGCGACATTGATTTTAAGCCTGTCAACAAGGTTGAAATTCTCGTCGCACTTGACTGCGCCGATCTGGATAATTTCCCCTCGGAGAAGTACCGGCTCCTGAACGGTATGCGCACGGTCGAGCGCTTGGTTCCATTCCATGTCAAGAATAATATAGTACATCTCTGCGCTCCCTTAAAGCATGAGCTTTCCGCCGACATTATCGTGCCGCCATGCAACGAAGTCGTCGTATGAGCCTGAGCGGTCAAGGCAGCCGTTTTCGGTTATCTCGATAATGCGGTTGGCGGCGGTTTCCAGTATTTCGTGGTCGTGCGACGCGAACAGCAGGTTGCCCTTGAACTCGGACAGACCGTTGTTTACAGCGGTTATGCTCTCAAGGTCGAGGTGGTTTGTCGGGCGGTCGAGAATGAGCACGTTGCTCTGGAACAGCATCATTCTTGAGAACATGCAGCGCACCTTTTCGCCGCCGGAAAGCACGTTCACGGGCTTGAACACATCGTCGCCGCTGAACAGCATTCTGCCGAGAAATCCTCGGAGATAGCTCTCGGTTTCGTCCTTTGAGTATTGGCGCATCCAGTCGATTATTGACAGCTGACAGTTATCAAAGAATGCGCTGTTGTCGTTCGGGAAGTAGCTTACCGAGGTGGTGCTGCCCCATTTGAAAGCGCCCTCGTCCGGCTTTGTTTCCTCCATGAGTATCTTGAACAGGGTGGTGACCGCAATCTCGTTATTGCCGACGAATGCGATTTTGTCGCCCTTGCCGACGGTGAAGCTGACGTTATTGAGTACCTTTACGCCGTCAACAGTCTTGGAAAGCCCTGTCACCTGCAATATATCCTTGCCTACCTCGCGTTCCATGTCGAATGCGATGTAGGGGTATTTTCTGCTGGAAGCCGGCAACTCCTCCACGGTCAGTTTGTCGATAAGCTTGCGGCGGGAGGTTGCCTGCTTGGATTTGGATTTGTTTGCGGAGAAGCGGGCGATGAAGTTCTGAAGCTCCTTTATCTTTTCCTCGGCACGCTTGTTCTGCTGCTTTATCATGCGCTGAATAAGCTGCGAGGACTCATACCAGAACTCGTAGTTGCCGACATACATTTTTATCTTGCCGTAATCTATATCCACTATATGGGTGCAGACATTGTTCAGAAAGTGGCGGTCGTGGGACACGACGATAACCGTTCCGAAGTATTCTGCGAGGAAGTCCTCGAGCCATGACACCGCTTCGACGTCAAGATGGTTGGTAGGCTCGTCCATAAGGATAATGTCGGGATTTCCGAACAGGCACTGTGCGAGCAGCACCTTTACCTTTTCGTTGCCTGTGAGGGAGTCCATCTTCTGGGTGAGTATCTCCTCGGGCAGTCCCAGCCCCTGTATAAGCTTGGAAGCATCGGACTCCGCCTCCCAGCCGTTAAGTTCCGCAAATTCCGCCTCAAGCTCGGAGGCACGGTTGCCGTCCTCCTCGGAGAAATCGGGCTTTGCATAGAGTGCGTCCTTTTCCTGCATGATGTCATAAAGGCGCTTGTTGCCGAGAATTACGGTGTCCTGAACGGTGTAGTCGTCAAAGGCGTAGTGATCCTGCCTGAGCACGGACATACGCAGCTCCGCAGGCTTGGAAACCGTTCCCTTGGACGGTTCGAGATCGCCGCAGAGCACTCTCAGGAATGTGGATTTGCCGGCGCCGTTTGCACCGATAACACCGTAGCAGTTGCCTGCGGTGAATTTCAGGTCTACGTCCTTGAAGAGAAGCTGTCCGCCGAAGCTGACGCTTACATCAGATACTGTTATCAATTCGTTTTCTCCTTTATAAGTCATTCTTGTTGCAGCACATACTAAGCTATTATAACATAATGAAGCAACTTTTACAACCCCTTTCTGCGGAATTTTTGCGAAAACGACGGTTTTATCGGCAAGACGGACTTTGACCGAAGGACTGAGCGGCTTATCTGTGATATGCGGTGAAATATCGGAATGTCTGCAAACGAAGATAAAACACCCGGTCACAAAATCGGAGTGACCGGGTGTTTTTCGGAAGTTGTTCTCATAAGAAATATGTGCGTATACGCCCATAATAGCTTGTCGAAAAACCCCGCCGCAGCGGAATAAAAGTTTTCGGTCCAGCCTTTTTCAAAAGGCTGGCGGGGGCGGGGCAGAGCCCCGCACTCGGCGCAAAGCGCCAATGCAC
>CAYRLM010000096.1:0-8497 GCA_964425035.1 uncultured Ruminococcus sp. | reverse complement strand
TCCTTTATTTATGATTTTCTTGTCCTTTACATCGGTTTTTATAATCCGTAGGATAAGCCGAAGCCCGGGTTTGAAACGGCAAAGCGGTCTGCGTTTTCCGGCTGAACCGAGCAATATGTCAGTATCATTAACCTGCCGATAAATTGGTGAAAATACACATTTTCCCAAGCGGGCGATTGGCAAAAATAAATGAAATCAGGCACAATATAGTGTTGAATGTTGACAAATCCGACAAAATATTGTATAATTGAGAAGCAGCTCGGAAGCTGCCGAAAATGTTTTGAAAGGATGGTTTTCACATGAAAGGTTATGCAATGCTCAAAATCGGCGAGGTTGGCTGGGTTGAGAAGCCCGTACCGGAATGCGGCCCTATGGACGCAATATGTAAGCCGCTCGCTATCGCTATCTGCACCTCCGACGTACACACCGTATGGGAGGGCGCTGTCGGCGACAGACACAACATGATTTTAGGTCATGAGTGCTGTGCGGAGGTTACGCAGGTCGGTTCACTGGTCAAGGACTTCAAGCCCGGCGACCGTGTACTCGTCCCGGCAATCACCCCCGACTGGAACTCGCTTGAGGCTCAGGCAGGCTACGCCATGCATTCCGGCGGAATGCTCGCAGGGTGGAAGTTCTCCAACTTCAAGGACGGCGTTTTCTCCGAATTCTTTCATGTGAACGACGCAGACGGAAACCTCGCTCATCTGCCTGCAAATATAAACGTTGTGGACGCTTGCATGCTGTCCGATATGGTTCCTACGGGATTTCACGGCGTTGAGCTGGCTGACGTTCAGTTCGGCGACGAGGTTCTGGTTATCGGTATCGGCCCTGTCGGTCTGATGTCCGTCGCAGGCGCTAACCTCAGGGGCGCTTCCAGAATTATTGCGGTAGGCACAAGACCAAACTGCGTAGAGGCTGCAAAGAAGTACGGCGCAACCGAGTTTATCAGCTACAAGAACGGCACTATCGAGGATCAGGTGCTTGAGCTGACCAACGGCAAGGGCGTTGACAAGGTTGTTATCGCCGGCGGTACCGTTGAAACGTTTGAATCCGCCGTTAAAGCGGTTAAGCCCGGCGGAAAGATCGGCAGCGTAAACTATCTCGGCAGCGGAACCTATATCAATATCCCCCGTGCGGAATGGGGCGTAGGTATGGGTCACAAGATGATAAACGGCGGTCTTATGCCGGGCGGCAGACTTAGAATGGAGAAGCTGGGCGCTCTGGTTTCTTCCGGCAGACTGGACGTAAGCCTGTTGTCCACGCATGTTTTCGAGGGCTGGGATCACGTTCCGGAGGCTCTCCAGCTTATGAAGGACAAGCCTGCCGACCTTATCAAGCCTGTTGTTAAATTTGCGGATTGACCTGTCATAATTGAAATGCACCTCAGTGAGCCGGAGAGCAATTCCCCGGCTCATGGGCTTTTAAGGAGAAAAACGTGAAAATTCTGATAATATCCGGGTTTCTGGGAGCGGGGAAAACCACATTCATTAAAGAGCTTATACGAAGAACACATAAAAATATCGTGGTAATGGAGAACGAATTGGGCGGCGTTTCACTTGACAGCAAAGAGGTTTCCGGCGGGAAAACAGACGTGCTGGAGTTTATGGAGGGCTGCGTATGCTGCACCATGAAGGACAGCTTTGTTAATTCCGTGCTGACGGTATCGGCAACTCTCGACCCGGAATTTCTTGTGATAGAGCCTACCGGGGCAGCCGAGCTGGGATCGCTCCTTAACTCGCTTAAAAAGATATGCTACGAAAAAATCACCCTCGCAGACCCTCTGACGATAGTTTCCCCGTCGGCGTTTTTCGATAACATGAACGCCTGCGGCGGAATATTCACCGACCAAATCCGCAGCGCTCCGAAAATTCTGCTGTCAAAGACGGAAGCCGCAGACGAAGCGGAAATCGCCGCAGTCTGCCGCGAAATAAACGAAATCAACCCGAATGCGGAGGTTGTGACGGAGCATTACACAAAAAAGCCGGACGAATGGTGGGAGAGCCTTTTCCACACGCATTGCGGCGAGCAGGGGCAAAAAATCCCGCTTCGCCCGCAGCCCAGCGGTCTGGAGGAATTTACCGCAAAGGAAAGGGGCTTCGATAATCCCGCAGAGCTTATCGAGCTGCTCCGCGGAATACTGTGGGGATATTACGGCGGGGTAATCCGGGCGAAAGGCACGGTAAAATGCGGCGCAGAGTGGGTTCGCTTCGACCTTGCCGACAGAGCGTACGGTATTGTCGGGGCGGGAGCGGACTGCGCAGAGCAGCAGTGCGTTTTCATCGGAAAGGGTATTAACAGCGAGAAAATTCTGTCACGGTTCAAGCCGCAAAGCAATTAAATGCTGCCGGATTATACAAATTCACCGCAGTCGTTCGATATTTTCATTCCGAAGGGCTCAAGAGTTATATTCTCCCCGAACAAATCAAAGCGCTGAACCTTATCCGTGTTGTTGAAAACAAACCTGACCCTGCGCCCGTTTGCGGAGCGGGTTGTCAGTTCAACGTTGTCCGGCAGAGTATCGACAAACTCAATCCCGCTATCCGTCAGTATATCCTTTATAAGTCTGCGGTAAAAATCCTTTCCGCCCACCGTGCCTATGTAATACGCCCTGCCCCTTCCGTATCTGTTCACGGTCACCGCAGGTTTTCCCTTAAAGAAATCCTCGTCATAGCACGCCAGCGGCTCTGCGGCCTCGGTTTTGAGAATGTCGCACCATTGGCGGCAGGAAAACGTCTGCCCGTCGGTGAATTTCACGGAAATATTGTCGTACCCGATAGGGTCGTATTCTTCAACGTATGCGCCGGCAAGCTCTCTGAAAACCGTCGGCAGAAGCTGCATAACGCAGTTGTTATGCACGTCCTTTACGCCGCTTCGGTTTGTGAGAATTACCGTTCCGCCGTTTTCCGCAAATCTGTACAGATTTTCTGCCGTTTTTTTATCGGCGATATACATCTGCGGTACGGCTGCGATTTTGTATCCGTCAAGCTCTGCGCCGCAATTCACTATATCGACATTAAGACCGTATTTTGAAAAAGCGTCGTGCAGCAGCTTTATCTGTTCAAGATAATACATGCCGTTCGTCTGCGGCTGAATTTTGAACGCCCATTCATTTTCGGGAGAATACAGTATGGCTATATCCGATTTTATCTCGGTATTATCCGCAAAATCCAACTTCCCGACCGCTGCGCACAGCTCCGCAAACTCCTCAAAGCGTCTGCCCGGCACGTTTGAATGGTCTATAAGCCCGTGCCAGTGCATTTCCGCACCGCTGACGGCGGTTCTCCATCTGAAATGAATTACGGTATCCGCTCCGTGTGCAAGCGCCTGAAGCGAATAGCCCTTTATCATTCCGGGAGAGGGCGTTCTCGACATGGGCGACCAGCTTCCCAGCCCGCCGCTGAGCTGCTCCATTATCCAAAAGCCGCTGCGCTTAATTCCCCGCATAAAATCAAGATGAAAGCTGTGCGAATAACATTCGTCCGCGTTATCGGGAATTTTTGTGACAGGGTAATTGTCGTAGGAAGCAAAATCAAGCTGTGAAAACTCCTTATAAAAATCGGGCATATTTTCGCAGAACCATGTGTTTGTGGTGATTTTTGCGTTGGGACAATTTCTGCGAATGATTTCCGTCTGCATTTGTATGTATTTTATCGTGCTGTCGGAAGCGTAACGATTGAAATCAAGCATATACGACGGGTTAAGCCATGCCTGCGGATAATTCCCGAAAGGCGGCTTTATCTGCTCCCACGAGGAATATTCGCCGCTCCACACGTTGTTGCCGTGCGCTTTGTTCAGCTCCGCAAGCGTACCGTATTTATTCTTTAACCAGCCTTGGAACGCCCGCCGACAATTGTCGCACATACAGAAGTTCGCTTCAAGCTCATTGTCTATCTGCCATGCAGTGACCGCCACGTTATCCGCATAATGCTTTGTCATGACTTCGACAATACGCTTGGCATACCGCAGGAAATCGGGATTGTTCACGCACCTGTGTCCCCTGATAATTGCGTCGGTATTGCTGCCCTTTCGGTCTTTCGGAACGATATCGGGGTACTTTTCGCACAGCCATAACGGAGGGCAGTTTGTCGGAGTTCCGAGAACAACCTCGATATCCCGCTCGGCAAATAAACCGACAGCCTCGTCAAGCCATTCAAAGTCAAATTGACCGTCGGAAGGCTCAAGCCTGCACCATGCGAACTCCCCCATGCGGACAATTTTCACGCCGGTTTTTTTCATCAGGTCTGCGTCCGATTTCCACAGTGATTTGTCCCAATGCTCGGGATAGTAGTCTACTCCTATTTTCATTGTCTGCCTCCGTTTGCGTTGCCTATATTTATTATTTATGCATACACAAGCTGAGCCGCCCACATCGGGGCGGCTTTTAAGATTATACTGCCGATAGTACTAATTGCTGTTATCGCCTGTTGATTCTCTGAGAATAAGTCTGTGCGGGAGCTTGTATGTACCGTTATCTCTGACATCGGATTTGATGTTGTTTATCAGCTTCTCTATGACCGCCTTGCCCTGTAAGTAGCACGGCTGCTCAACGGTGGTCAGGTGAGGAATGAACATGTGAGAATATGCGATATTGTCAAATCCGAAGAACAAAACGTCCTTGCCGACCGAAATGCCGTTGTTCAGCGCATAGGTCATAGCGCCGATAGATATCGTGTCGGATATCGAGAAAATTGCGTCAGGACGCAATTTGAGCTTCATGAGAGCCTCGCAGCCCCTTGTTCCGCTTTCTGCGTCGTAGCCGCCGTAATAGATAAGGTCGGGATCTATCTCTATGCCGTAATCCCGCAGCGCACGCTTATAGCCGTTTTCACGATCGACGGAGGACTGGCTTCTCGCCTCGGTGGTCAGCAGCCCTATGCGCTTTCTGCCCTTGCCGATAAGGTATTTCGTGGCGTCGTAGCCTGCCTGCTCGTTGTCGATTGTGACGCACAGGATTTCGCAGTCGTCAAGCCTTTCAAGACACATCGCCAGATGATATTTCTTTGCAAGCTCGGAGATAGTGCGGCTGTCAAGCTTGGGCGCAAGAAGCACCGCACCGTCAACCGCCTTTGAGAACAGCATTCCCAGCAGGTGCATCTCATGCTCGGGGTCGTCACGGGTGGTGGCAATAAGTATATCGTAGCCCTGAGCGTAGGCGGCGTCCTGCATTCCCCTGAGAACCTCCGAATAGAAGCTCTGCTCTGTCGAGGCGATTATGGCAAGAATACGCTTTGTTTCGCTCTTCCTGAGGTCGCGGCCGAGAAAATTCGGGCTGTATCCCAGCTCCTCAACCGCCTTGTTGACTGCCTGAACCGCTTCGTCGGACACGTTGGTTTTTTTGTTCAGCACACGGGAAACCGTGGCAACTGAAACGTTTGCTGCCTTAGCAACATCTTTTATGGTAATATTCATACGGTTTCACCTCACTATCTGAATTGTCCGCTATACCTTATCTAATATTATAATACATCAAAAGTTAATCGTTTTCAATTGGCAAAATACACAAAAATACATTCAAAAGGAGTTTTTGATATAAGACGTGTGTCATTGACCCTGAAAATTATCTGTTTAACACATTTGAGGCGGAACACAGCTGTTGCAAAAACAACTCTTGTCGATGATGTTTTTACTGGAAATTACCATTTTGTGCCGAGCCGAACTCGGATTGTTAAAAAAAGACTAAGATTTTCAGAAATACCGCCTGTTTTTATTGAGAATGGCGAAAATTCGTGCGGTGCAAAAATTAACTCGGTTTCATCTTGCAAAAGCCGAGAAAAGAGTATATAATATAACATGTATAGGAATAATTCTGCCGCCCCGCAAAAGCTGCGGGGAACGCAGTGTGATATATCGGGTATAATAAATGAAAACTGTTCTCAAATGGCTCGGAGGTTATTTCCGGCATATAGATTGGGTGCTGATGCTGATTTGCCTGTGCATTTCGGCTTTTGATATCTACCTGCTGTCGACGCTCAACGAGATAGGCTACGTCAAGCAGGAATACATCGACACGCAGCTTATCGCCTGCGGTATAGGCGTTGGCGCAGCGCTCATCATCGGCATGATAGACTACAAGCGGCTGGCAAAATGCTGGTTCGTGTATGCGCCGCTGGCGCTGATATTGCAGCTGATGTTGTACACTCCGCTCGGCGTGAAGAGGGACGACGACCTTGCATGGCTGAACCTCGGCTTTACCACCATTCAGCCGTCCGAAATACTGAAGCTGGCGTTTATCCTGTCGCTGGCATGGCATATTTCAAAGCTGGGCGACAAAATGAACACGCTGCCGCATTTCCTGCTGCTGTGCGTACATTTCCTCGTGCCGTTCGGTATCATCATGATACAGGGCGACGCAGGCTCGGCGCTCGTTTTTCTGTTCATATTCATATGCATGATGTTCGCAGGCGGAATGTCGTGGAAATACATTGTCGCAGGGATTGTTGCGGTGCCGGCGGTGGCTTACGTCGCATGGAACTTCGTCATGGGCGAGCATCACCGTCAGCGCTTTATGCTGATATTCGACGAGGAGCTTCAGGAGGCCGAGAGGCTCGGCAGCTACCTCCAGCAGTACAACGCAAAGGTAGCTATGGGCTCAGGTCAGCTGACGGGGCTCGGCACTCAGGCGGACGCATATTACACCTATGTCCCGGAGGGCTACAACGATTTCATATTCGCATATTTGGGCATGGTTTTCGGCTTTATCGGGTGTATGGCGGTGGTGATAGCGCTGGCGGTGATGTGCCTGAAAATACTCTCCGACGCTTCTCTTGCCATAGACCCGCTGGGAAAGCTCATTTGCGTGGGCGTGTTCTCGATGTTCCTGTTCCACTGCATTATCAATATTGCGATGGTGCTTTCCGTAGGCCCTGTGGTGGGTATTCCGCTGCCGTTTGTGAGCGCCGGAGGAACCTCGCTGGTGATGAGCTATGCGTCCCTCGGGCCGGTGCTGTCGGTGGTTTCCCACCGCGAAAAGAAAAAGCACATGTTTTACAAGGAAAAGGAATGACCTTCAAGCATATATGCAGCACAGCTGCGTTAATATAATCACTAACCAACGAAAGGTGAATGCCAAATGAAACCTGTAATCTCAACCATCAAGGATATCTATCCCGCAAGCCACGCAGAAGCCCAGAAACAGCGCTACAAGGCAGCCGTAGACGCATTTGCGGAGTATTTCGGCTCAGTGGGCGAGCATCGTTTCTTCTCCGCCCCGGGCAGAACCGAGATATGCGGAAATCACACCGACCACAATCACGGCAAGGTTTTCGCAGCCAGCGTAAATCTGGACGTCATCGCAGTGGTGGAGCCTACCGACGACGGTAAGATAGTGATAAAGTCCGAGGGCTTCCCGGAGGACAGCGTGGAGCTTTCCGACCTTAACGTGTCGGAGAGCGAGAGGAACACCTCCGCTTCGCTCATCAGGGGCGTTGCCGCAGGATTTGAAAAGGAGGGCTACAAGCTCGGAGGTTTCCGTGCGTATACCACCTCCGATGTAATGAAGGGCAGCGGACTGTCCTCCTCTGCGGCGTTCGAGGTGCTTGTCGGCACGATACTTTCCCACCTGTACAACGACGGGCAGATAAATCCCGTAAAAATCGCACAGATCTCACAGTACGCCGAGAACGTATACTTCGGCAAGCCCTCGGGTCTGATGGATCAGATGGCTTCCTCCGTGGGCGGCTTTATCGCAATAGATTTCAAGGACACCGAAAGTCCCATCATCGAGAGCATTCCTGCGGATTTCGAGAAGTTCGGACATGCTCTGTGCATAGTTGACGCAAAGGGCGACCATGCCGACCTCACCGACGAATACGCCGCAATTCCCGGCGAGATGAAGGCTATCGCCGGGTATTTCACCTGCGATACGCTCCGACAGCTTGCCAAGGACGATATAATGCTGAATATCCGAGTTCTGCGGGAGCAGTTCGGCGACAGAGCGGTGCTGCGCGCCATTCACTTCTTTGACGAAAACGAGCGTGTGGACAAGGTGGTTCATGCGCTGAAGGCAGGCAATTTCGACGACTTCCTTTCCAGCGTGAAGGAATCGGGCGACAGCTCCTACAAGTATCTCCAGAACATCTATGCGGCCTCGGACGTAAAACACCAGTGCCTTTCCATCGCACTGAACGTTGCGGAATACTCCCTGCACCGCAAGGGCGCATGCAGAGTACACGGCGGCGGCTTTGCGGGAACTATACAGGCATTCGTCCCGCTTGATATGCTCCAGCAGTTCAAGATGAACATCGAGCGCACATTCGGCGGCGGTTCCTGCCATGTGCTGAGCGTAAGACCCATCGGCGGCACAGAGGTCGTTATAGAAGACTAGGTCTACGGCAATGCCGTAGACCGTCGAAAAAGCCCCGTCGGGGCTTTTCCGCCGAAACATCCGCACTGCGCGCACTCACTGTCGGCTTCGCCGCCAGTTCGCACACTTGTGCGGATAGCAGTGTTTTTTGCCTCGGCAAAGCTGAGGCAAAAAACGGATTTTAATAGCCTGCTT
>CAYRLM010000095.1:0-8542 GCA_964425035.1 uncultured Ruminococcus sp. | reverse complement strand
GCGTAAAGATCAACATTGTTGATACCCCCGGACATGCGGATTTCTCCGGCGAGGTAGAGCGTATACTCAAGATGGTAAACGGCGTATTGCTGCTGGTGGATTCCTTCGAGGGAACCATGCCGCAGACCCGCTTCGTGCTTCAGAAGGCTCTGGAGCTCGGTCACAAGATAATTGTGGTAGTCAACAAGACCGACCGTCCCGACGCCCGCAACAAAGAGGTCGTTGACGAGGTGCTTGAGCTGCTGCTCGATTTGGACGCTTCCGAGGAGCAGATTGACAGCCCGGTTATTTTCTGCTCCGGCAGACTGGGGCTTTCTTCCTATGACCCGGATCAGATGGGAACGGATTTCAAGCCGCTGTTTGATAAGATAATCGAGCATATCCCCGCTCCCGAGGGCGATCCCGACGGCGAGCTTCAGGTTCTGGTGTCCTCTATCGACTACAACGATTATGTGGGCAGAATTGCCATAGGGCGTATCGAGCGCGGAAAAATGCGCAAAAATCAAGAGGTCATCGTATGCGACCACCACGAGCGCACCGCTCCGTTCAAGAGCAAGATTGTATCCCTGTACCAGTTTGAGGGTCTGAATAAGGTCGAGGTAGATGAGGCGCAGGTAGGCGACATTGTGTGCTTCTCCGGTATCGAGGGAGTTACCATAGGTCAGACTATATGCTCCGTGAACTGCCCCGAGCCGCTTCCGTTCGTTAAGATTTCCGAGCCGACGGTCGAAATGACCTTCTCCGTAAACACAAGCCCGTTTGCAGGCAGGGAGGGCAAGTTCGTCACCTCCCGCCAGATCCGGGAGCGCCTGATGAAGGAAACCCTCAAGGACGTATCCCTGCGTGTTACCGACAGCGACACTCTTGACGCATATAATGTAGCCGGACGAGGCGAGATGCACCTGTCCATACTCATCGAAACAATGCGCCGTGAGGGTTACGAGATGTCGGTCAGCACACCCCGTGTACTGACCAAGGAGATTGACGGAGTTCTCTGCGAGCCGGTGGAGCGTCTTGTTGTTGATGTTCCTGCCGATTCGGTCGGTTCTGTAATGCAGAGCATGGGTCTGCGCAAGGGCGAGATGATTTCCATGCACCCGATAGGAAACCGCACCCGTCTGGAGTTCCTTGTTCCGTCAAGAGGTTTGTTCGGTTACAGAAGCGAGTTCATGACCGACACCAAGGGCGAGGGTATAATGAATTCCGTATTTGACAGCTACAAGCCGTATTTCGGCGATATTCCGAGAAGAACGGTAGGCTCTCTTGTCGCATGGGAAACAGGCCCCTCCATCACCTATGGACTGTTCAATGCGCAGGAACGCGGTACGCTGTTCATAGGCGCAGGCGTTCCGGTTTATGAGGGAATGATTGTCGGCGTATCTCCGAAGGCAGGGGATATCGTTATCAATGTCTGCAAGAAGAAGCACCTGACAAACACCCGAGCTTCCGGCTCCGACGACGCGCTTCACCTTATTCCGCCCAAGCAGATGAGCCTTGAGGAGTGCCTTGACTTCATTCAGGACGATGAGCTGGTAGAGGTAACGCCAAAGAGCATACGCATGAGAAAGGTAATTCTCGAACGTGATCTCCGCTTAAAGGCAGAGGCGAAGAAAAAGTAAATGCAATGTCATTCAGCCGCACAGAGCTTTCCGTGCGGCTGAACTGTTTTCGGGGGTTAATTATGTACAAGGCAATACTTTGGGATATTGACGGAACGCTGCTGAACTTTCTGAAATCGGAAAACGCAGCAATTAAGGAATGCTTTCGCATATGCGGTATAGGAGAATGTACCGACGAAATGGTAACGGTTTATTCGGAAATAAACGACGGTTATTGGCGAATGCTTGAGTGCGGCAAAATAGAAAAGCCCGTGCTGTTTTTGCGGCGTTTTGAGGATTTTTTCAAGAGGTACGGCATACGGTGCGATGCGGCGGAATTTAATCTGCTGTACCAGAAAACTCTTGGAAATCATATTTTTTTCAACGACAACTCCTACGAGCTTGTGAAGTCGCTTAAAGGCAAGGTAAGGCAGTATGCTGTCACGAACGGTTCGTTCACGGCGCAGGACAGAAAGCTCCGCAAATCCGGGCTTGACGGGCTGCTTGACGGAATATTCATCTCCGATACGGTGGGAGCGGAGAAGCCCTCGGCGGAGTACTTCGACCGGGTTTTCTCGCAGATACCGGAGAGCAGGGAGGAGGTCATACTTGTCGGCGACTCTCTCACAAGTGATATTCGGGGAGCAAACAATGCAGGTATTGCATGCTGCTGGTATTCCCCGGAACAGCGTCCGCTGCCGGAGGAATTACGCATAGATTATGTAATTAACGACCTTAATCGCATAAATGACATTTTATGAATTTGGCGGATTTTACTATAACAATTATTTATTTATAGATTTTTCGCATTATTGCGGCATGTGATTAAATTTAGCTTTCCCCGAAAGTCATAAAGGAAAGCGGAATAATCAACGCAGATAGGGGAAAATCGAGCAAATAAAAAAGCATAAAAAGTATTGCAATAAACTCTCAAATGTGATATAATAAACGCAAGGCGTTTATTATAGATTAAAAGTCATTGTGCATACGGAAAACTTTGTTTTTGCCAAATGCAAGGAAACTAATTTGACAAAAAGCTTGACTTTTTTCCATAAAAAGTATATACTATATAGTGAAACCTTTAAGCATATTGTTTATTTCATGTGAAAGGATTTGCTATGAGGACCTGTAAAATAATCGCATCAATGACTGCTTTATCTGCTGCGCTCCTTACAGCGGGCTGCTCAGGGCAGACGGGCACGGATTATTATGATAACCTTCTCGACAGCGAGCACCCGGTCACTGTAACTGTCTGGCATTATTACAACGGCGTTCAGCAGCTGAGTTTTGACGACGCAGTTAATGAATTTAACAACACCGTCGGCATGGAAAAGGGCATTATCGTTGAGGCATTCTCCAAGAACTCCGTAAACGAGCTGGCGGAGAGCGTCATGGCTTCCGTCAATAACGAGGAGGGAGCGGAGAGCGCCCCGGATATTTTCGGAACCTATGCCGAAACAGCCTATCTGGTGGATAAGCAGGGAATGCTGGCAGACCTTTCTCCCTATTTTACGCAGGACGAACTGGACGAATACGTTTCGTCATACATAACCGAGGGCGATATTACCGGGGACGGCAGACTGCTGATATTCCCGACCGCAAAATCAACAGAGGTGTTTGTGCTTAATGTCACCGATTGGAGCGACTTTGCACAGGCCGAGGGCATGACATACGATGACCTTTCCACATGGGAGGGTCTGGCGGAAGCGGCTGAGAAGTACTATAACTATACAGACGCCCTTACACCCGATGTCCCCAATGACGGCAAGGCGTTTTTCGGCAGGGACGCTATGGCAAACTATCTTGTGATAGGCGCAAAGCAGCTCGGACACCCGTTCGTATCCCTTGACGACAGCGGCAATGCGGTGTATTCGGCGGACAAGGAAACCATGAAGCGCCTGTGGGAATGCTATTATGTGCCGTACATAAAGGGCTGCTATTCTTCCGAGAGCCGCTTCCGCAGCGATGATATGCGGATAGGCAATATTATCAGCATGGTTTGCTCCTCTACCGGTGCGGTTTACTGGCCTACGGAGGTCACGGTAGACGACAGCTACACCTATACGGTGGATACCGCTTTGCTGCCCGTGCCGAATTTTGAAGGCACAGATCCGTATGTTTGCCAGCAGGGCGCAGGGCTTTCCGTAATGAAGTCCGACGCAAAGACCGAATACGCATGCTCGGTGTTCCTGAAATGGTTCACCGAGGACGACAGAAATCTTGAATTCTCCGTGAGCTCCGGTTATCTCCCGGTAAAGAAGGATACCAATGATTTTGAAAAGGTAAAGAACTGCGACGAGAGCATGGGCAGCGTTCTTGCGGATACATTCAAGACGGCGATAGACGAGATAAACGGTTCCCAACTCTATACAAACCCAGCCACGGATTATTCCGGCGCCGTCCGCGACTATCTCGGCAGCTACATGGACGACACCGCAAAGGCTGACGCAGCGACCGTAAAGCAGCGTATCGCCGACGGAGAGGAGCGCAGCACGGTTATTGCGGAGTTTTGCAGCGATGAAGCGTTTGACAGCTGGTACGGCAAATTCCTGGAGGAATTTGAGAGCATCACAAAATAATGAAGAAAAACATTAAATCCCGGTGGGTGCGCAGGAAACCTCTCCTGATAAGGGTGATGCTGCCCATGCTTGTTCTGGGACTGATACAGGGCATCGTTTTCATTGCGATAATGCTTATAAGCGGCGAGCTGACATATATCGAGAAGTACTCCAGCGATTTCCTTATAGAAAAAACCGCAAACCGTGCTTCTTATATGAAGAGCGCACTGGCGCAGAAAACACAGCTTACCGCTCAGTCGGCGGACGATATTTCCGGGGATATCGGGGAATATCTGTATGCGAGAGGGCTTTCGGACGACGCACTGAAAACTGACAAGAGCGTCAGCCGCGACCTGCTGAGCGCCATTGCGCCGAAGCTTATCGAACTTATGAGGGGCGACGTTGTAAACGACGCATTTGTTGTGCTTGATACCGGAGAGCTTTACGGTGAAAACACACGGGCGGGTCTGTATTTTCGAGATACTGACGCCTATGAGAACAGCAATGCGGGATATACGGATATCTACATGGAAATGGGGAATTCCGATATTGCGCACGAGATTGGTATCGCTCTCGATTTTGAGTGGTCGCCGACGCTTGACATGGGCACCGATAACAACTATGATTTCTATACCGTTCCGCTGGAAGCCGCACAAAGCTCTTCCGGAACACTTTCAACGGCGGATTTTGGATATTGGAGTCAGTTTTCAAAGATATCGCGCTCCTCAAAGGAGAGCCTGAAATATTCCGTGCCGCTTATCGGCTCGGACGGCTCGGTATACGGCGTGCTTGGCATAGGACTGCTGGATAAGACCGTGCTTGACGCAATTCCGCAGAACGATTTTTACAAGGAAAATTCCTGCTACATTCTCGGCGTTGACCTCAACGGCAGCGGAAACTATACACCGGTGATGCATTCGGGCTCGATTTTCACGCGCCTTTACGCCGCAAATCCGACCTTTTCGGACAGCACTGAAAATCAGAACGGGCTGTGTACCTATTACAGCAGTTCCGGCACGAAATTCCTCGGCAGCATACAGAATGTGGAACTGTACAGCTCGGGGTCGCCGTATTACTCGCATAGGTGGGTCATGATTTCCGCCGTTGAAGCCGGAACGGTGATGAACATATACAACTTTATTTTCACCGTAACGGTAATAACCGTCGGAGTTACGCTCGTGCTTGGAGCCGCCTTTGCCGTAAGCACCGGCAGACGGCTCGGTGCGCCTGTTTCCCGTATGATAAAAAAGCTGCACGAGATACAGCCCGGCGATGAAACGGTTGATTTCGGTTCATCGGGTATCAGCGAGATAGACGACCTGGCCGAATCCGTAACGCAGCTCCAGAAGGAAAGCAACGAGTACGCCTCCAGAATTTCCGGAATAATCAACCGCACCAACAGCGGTATAGGAATATTCATGTTCGACTCTCACAAGCAAACTGTGTTCGCAGGCGAGAGCCTGATAAAGATATTGGGCATGGACGGGCTTCCTCAGAGAGATACCACGATACAGAGCGATACATTTCTTGAGGAACTGAAAAAGCTTGACGCAGACGGGCTGCTGCCGACTTTGAACGTGTTCTCGGACGATTTTGAGGAAAAAAACCTGACTACCGAATTTCAGTGCAGGGTACACGGTGAAAACCGCTGGTTCGTGTTTATAGCCTCTCGGACAAGCACGGGAGTTATCGGCATGATACAGGATATCACCAAAACGGTTGCCGAAAAGGAAGAGATCGCAAAGGACAAGGACAACGAATACACCGAAAAGCTGCTGCATGCAAACAAGGCGCTTCGTGACGCATATGAAAGCGCACGCCGTGCCAATGCCGCAAAGACGGACTTCCTTTCGCGCATGAGCCACGATATCAGAACGCCGATGAACGCCATAATCGGCATGACGACAATCGCTGAGGCGAACCTTGACGATCAGTATAAGCTGTCCGACTGTCTTGATAAGATATCGTCCTCCGGGCGCTATCTTCTTTCGCTGATAAACGAAGTGCTGGATATGAGCAAGATAGAGTCCAGCCAGTTCACGCTGTCGGAGGATCAGTTCAGCATAAGCGAGCTGGTGGGCGGGGTTTACGAGATGGTGTCCGCTTCCGCAAAGGAAAAGGGTCACACGCTCCGGTTTGCAAAGCATGACATAATTCACGACAACGTGATCGGAGATAAGCTCCGAGTGCAGCAGATATTCATGAATATAGTCGGGAATGCGATAAAATACACGCCTCCCGGCGGCAGGATAACGGTTGATGTTTCCGAGAGAAGAAAAGACCAGAACAACATTTCCTGCTATATCATCGAGTTCAGCGACAACGGCATCGGAATGTCGGAGGAGTTCCTCAAGAAGATATTCGAGCCGTTTGAGCGTGCAGAGGACGACCGTGTGAACAAGGAGCAGGGTACGGGACTCGGAATGGCGATAACCTACAACATCGTGAAGATGATGGGCGGAGATATCGTTGTTGCCAGCGAGCCGGGAAAAGGCTCGACCTTCACGGTTACCTTGTACCTTAAGATCATTGAACGCCTTGATCACAGCGAAAAGCTCACCAGCGCAGAGGAGGCTGTTGCGCTCATGCGCACGGATTTCAGCGGACTTACGGCCCTGCTTGTCGAGGATAACGAGTTGAACCGCATGATAGCATCGGAACTGTTGGGAATGACAGGACTGACAATCGAATGTGCGGTGAACGGAAAGGAAGCGGTCGATAAGTTTGAGGAGTCTGCTCCCGGCTATTATTGCGCAATATTCATGGACGTTCAGATGCCGATAATGGACGGCTACGAAGCCACACGGCGTATTCGTGCGCTTTCTCGTCCCGACGCTGCGGAGATACCGATATTTGCGATGACAGCCAACGCATTCGCCGAGGATATCAAGGACGCCATTGTGAGCGGAATGAACGAGCATCTTGCAAAGCCGGTGGAGATAAAGCGCCTGCTAGAGGTCATGAATAAGTGGATAAAAAAGTAATTCGTCAGGAGGAAATCCTGTGTATGTGGGGGAAGCTTTCCCGCAAAAAACAAGTCTGGGGAGTGATTGTATGAAGCCGTCCCCCGTTGAGGTCTGGCTGTGGCTGATGCTGGTAATGACGCCGCATAATCCGAAAACCGCCGAGCTGTTGGAGCAATATGATTCTGCGGAAGAACTGGCAAGAGCGATAAGGGACGGAAAATGCCCGAAGCTCAGCGACGCAGAAAAGCACCGTGCAGGCAGCACACGCACACGAGATGTCCGTCAGATTATGGCGGAATGTGCCGCAAAGGCTATCCATATCGTCACTCCGGACGATGAGGAGTATCCTGCGCTGCTGAAAAACATTTATTCGCCGCCGATAGTTCTTTTCGTCCGAGGAACGCTGAAATGTCTTGAGGGCGAGGTGTCGCTCTCCGTGGTAGGCCCGAGACATCCGTCCGATTATGCGGTTCGTGTCGCCGAAAAGCTCTGCGGCGACTTGGTGCGGCTTGGCACGGTTCTTGTCAGCGGACTTGCGGTAGGTATCGACACCGTGGCGCATAAATGTGCGGTTAAGGCAGGCGTGCCTACCGTCGGTATTCTCGGCTGCGGTCAGCTTGTGAATTATCCTCCGGAGAACGAGCAGCTGAAGCGCCGTATCCTCGAGGGCGGAGGAGCGATAGTGTCCGAGCTTCTTCCTCATGCCGGGGTGGAAGCGAGGTATTTCCGGGAACGAAACCGCATTATCTCCGGTCTTGGGCTTGGCACTCTCGTGGTGGAGGCTTCCACGAGGAGCGGCTGTCTGCTGACAGCCAACCATGCGATAGATCAGGGGCGTGACCTGTTCTGCGTTCCTCCCGCGGATATCACACGGGAAAGCTGCGCAGGGGTAATCCCGTACCTGAGGGACGGTGCGATACCTGTTTTTGATTATCTTGACATCGTGCATGAGTATATGTATCATTATCTCAGCAAGATAGATACAGATCTTCTGAATGACAGGTTCCGCAAAAATCCGCCCAAGAAGCAGCACAATTCACCCAAAGCGGCGGCGCAGCAGCCGAAGTCCGCTCCGTCAAAGCCCGAAACAGCGCCGCAGTCGGAGCAGCCGACGACTGCCGCCGAGGAGAAGCCGCAGCTGAACGAAGAAAAGCTGAGCGGACTTCCCGAAATACAGGTCAGACTTGCAAAGTTGGTCGAAGCGTCGCCCAGCACGGCAGACGAGCTGATAGCGCTTGCGGAAATATCTTACGCAGAAGCGGCGGAAGCGCTAACCGAACTTGAGATTGCGGAAGTTATACAGCTTATGCCTGACGGAAAATATCAGCTTAAATAAATATAACCGCTGACACAGGTCGGCGGTTTAGACCGTCGAAAAAGCCCCGTTGGGGCTTTTCCGCCGAAACATCCCAGCTGCGCG
>CAYRLM010000094.1:0-8639 GCA_964425035.1 uncultured Ruminococcus sp. | reverse complement strand
TGCCCTATCTCTCAACCTTTTTCTCTCTTTGTCCAATATCTATTGTAACACTACATCATTTTCAAATATTTTATGAAATTAGGTTTGACAAATACGCAGTATAGTGGTATAATAAAATGAATATGTATATTCAAGAGGTGCTAATAAATGACTATATTTTACAAATTCGACGGTCAGATGTATATTAATATAACCAACGGCTGTCCCTGCAACTGTGTGTTCTGCCTGAGAAACAATTCCGACAGCGTAAAGGACAACGACAGCCTTTGGCTGGAGCATGAGCCTTCCTTTGAGGAGATAACCGAAGCGTTTGACAGGTTTGACAAGTCCGGCTGCACCAATGCGATATTCTGCGGATACGGCGAACCCACGGTGCGGGTGGACATGCTGATAAAAACGGCGGAATATATCCGGGCAAATTCAGACATGAAAATAAGGCTCAACACCAACGGACTGGTGCGGCTGATACACCCGGACTTTGACGCAGAACGCTTCCGCGGGCTTATCGACATTGCCTCAATCAGCCTGAATGCGCCTGACGCAAGGCGATACAACGAGGTGACAAGACCGCATTTCGGAGAGCCTGCGTTCAATGCCATGCTTGATTTCGCACGGGATATGAAGCTCATGGGCGTGCAGACGAAGTTCACGGTGGTGGACGTTATCACAAAGGACGAAATACAGCGCTGTCAGCAGTTGGCGGACAGCATGGGCATTCCGCTCAGGGTGCGCGAATATATCACGGACAACGAGAGCTACACATGAGGATAATCGGCATTGACCCCGGCTATGCGATAGTTGGCTACGGCGTGCTGGACTACGACAGGGCGCAGTTTTCGACGGTGAATTACGGCGCTGTCACCACCGCCGCCGGGACAAGCTTTGACCTGCGGCTGCTGGAGATATACAACGACATGTGCAAGGTGCTGGATATGTTCAAGCCGGACTGCATGTCGATAGAAAAGCTGTACTTCACCAACAACAAGACCACCGGCATCGACGTGGCGCAGGCAAGGGGAGTTATCCTGCTGTCTGCGGTGCAGAGGGATATTGAGATATTCGAGTACACGCCCATGCAGGTAAAGCAGGCGGTTGTCGGCTACGGCAAGGCGGAGAAGCGTCAGGTGCAGGAGATGGTCAAGAATATCCTACATTTGAAAGAGATACCGAAGCCGGACGACACTGCGGATGCGGTGGCGCTGGCAATATGCCACGGACATTCCAGCGGCTCGCAGCTGTCAAGGCTTATGGCAAGGGCGTCGGCAAACGATGGGGCTATGGGAAAGATACTTCATAAAACTTACGGAGAGTGACAAAATGATATACAGCTTACATGGCGAACTTATACATACCGAGCCTAACCTTGCCGTTGTGGAATGCGGCGGAGTGGGCTACGCCTGCCGCACCACGATGAATACTCTGAAAAAAATAGGCGGCAGCGGAGAGGTAAAGCTTTTCACGCAGCTTAACGTCCGCGAGGACGCCGTGGATTTGTTCGGCTTTGCGGATATGGCGGAGCTTGCCGCTTTCAGGCAGCTGACCTCTGTGTCGGGCGTGGGCCCCAAGGCTGCGCTGTCGATACTGTCAGACCTTACGCCGTCAAAGCTGGCGCTGTGCATAACCACAGGCGACAGCAAGACGCTGACCCGTTCTCCGGGCATAGGCGCAAAGATAGCGCAGCGTATAGTCATGGAATTAAAGGATAAGGTGGCTAAGGAGCAGCATATTTCCGCAGGGGATTACAGCGCCGAGCCGATGGCTGCGGCTGCCGCAGCGGGAAATGCGGCTGCGGAGGCTGTAACGGCGCTGTGCGTGCTGGGCTTTCAGCTGCCGCAGGCGCAGGCGGCGCTTGTGGGGGCAAGCCCCGACAGCACGGTAGAGGAGCTTATAAAGTACGCATTGAAGCGGTTGGGCTGATATCCGAAAAGCTTTCGTCGGGAGGTGAGCGGCTTGAATAACGGCAATCGAAAGAAGCTGCCGGAGAAATTTTTCATGGTTCTTGCGGGAATTGAAACTCTGTTTTTTCTCAGCTGCTTTACGTTCGGAGAAAGAACGGAGAACCTGAAGCAGCTGGGAATATCCGGGCTTATCCTGTGCGGTTTGGCGACATGCGTTGCGATTGTTTATGAGGTGTTCACCATTATAAAAAACAGGCAGGATTTACGCATAGCCGCTGTCAGGGCGCTCGGAAAGCACGGGCTTAAGGTCATGGCAAAGGAAGAGAGCGCACGAACCGCATATAAGGGAATTCTGAAGTTTATGCAGGGGCACTATGCCGACGCAGAGGAGCTTCTGCAAAGTGCGCTGAGTATGTCCGAAATTCAGCAGAACCGTCTTTTCTGCATAGAATGGCTGATAAAGCTGTATGAGATACAGGATAACGAGGGAAGAACGCTGTGGTGTTTCCGCCGCGCGGCGGAGATAGCGCCGGATAATCCGACGGTGCAGTCAAGGCTGGGACATGCCTATTATGCGGACGGAAAGCTTTCCAATGCGGAATACTGCTTTGAGCAGGCGCTGAAATACGACCCGAACAACGGCTACTCTTACTTTTGCCTTGCAAAGATATACATGGTGCGGGGCGAGGACAAAAAGGCGTTCGATACGCTCAAGACCCTTGAGGGGATACAGTCGAGCCACCCTCTTGTGAATGCCGAGCTTGCAACATGGTACGCCATGCATGACGACGAGCAGAAGGCGGAGGAATATTACGACAAGGCGGTATTATGCGGATATATCGAGCCTGATAAGCTTTCAAAGCGAATGACGGCGCTGCGTATGTTCAACCATGCGCCGGACGCTTCCGGAGCGGATTTGCCGCATGAATATTACAGACATATAGAAAAGGAAGATACAGATGCTGGAGATGTCTGAGCTGGGAGGAAATCCCGAACGCAGTAACAGAATGGTAGAACCGGAATATAATGAGGCAGATACCGATATCGAGTATTCCCTGCGCCCGAAGGCGCTGTCCGAGTATATCGGGCAGGAAAAGGTCAAGGAGAACATGAAGGTGTACATAGAGGCTGCAAAAAAGCGCAGCGAGTGCTTGGATCATGTCCTGCTGTACGGCCCTCCGGGACTTGGAAAAACCACGCTGTCCTGTATCATTGCCAACGAGATGGGCGTGAATATCCGTGTCACCTCAGGTCCCGCAATAGAAAAGGCGGGCGACCTTGCGGCGCTGCTGACAAATTTACAGCCTAACGATGTGCTGTTCATTGACGAGATACATCGGCTTTCCCGGCAGGTTGAGGAGGTACTTTACCCGGCGATGGAGGACTACGTTCTGGACATCATCATGGGCAACGGGCCTTCCGCACGTTCGATACGTATCGATCTGCCGAAATTCACTCTGATCGGCGCAACCACACGCTCGGGACAGCTTTCCGCACCGCTGCGCGACCGCTTCGGCGTAATTCAGCGGCTGGAGCTTTACACACCGGAGGAGCTGTGCAGCATAGTTCAGCGTTCGGCGATAATTCTCGCCATTCCCTGCACTAAGGACGGGGCAATGGAGATAGCAAAGCGTTCGAGGGGTACGCCCAGAATTGCGAACAGACTGCTGAAAAGGGTTCGCGACTATGCCGAGGTGCTTGGCGACGGAAAGATCACAAGAGAGATAGCGGATATCGCTCTTGGGCGGGAGGATATTGACAAGCTCGGACTTGACAGGCTGGACAGACGCTTCCTTGAGATGATAATAAAGGGCTATAACGGAGGCCCCGTGGGACTGGAAACGCTGGCTTCGGCGCTCGGCGAGGAGTCGGTCACGCTGGAAGAGGTCTGCGAGCCGTTTCTTATGCAGCTGGGATTTATAGCGAGAACTCCGAGGGGGCGCACGGCAACGGCGCTGGCTTACAAGCATCTGGGGATTTTACGGGACGGACAGCAGACGCTGGACTTTTGATTTATTTTATATAACAAATAAAAACTGGGGGTTATTATGGGTAGAATATTCGGCACGGACGGTGCAAGAGGTGTGGCGGTAACCGAGCTTACCTGCGAGAGAGCGATGGAAATAGGCAGGGCGGCGGCTTATGTCCTGACAAAGGAGAGCGGAAAGGCGCACCCGAATATACTGGTGGGCATGGATACCAGAATTTCTTCAAAAATACTTGAGGCGGCGCTGTCCGCAGGTCTGGCTTCGGTGGGAGCGAATGCGCTTCAGCTGGGCGTTGTGCCTACTCCGGCGGTGGCTCATTTGGTGAGAGAATATCACGCAGACGCAGGCGTTATGATATCCGCTTCGCATAACACGGTGGAATATAACGGCATAAAGCTGTTTTCCTCTGAGGGCTTCAAGCTGCCCGACAGCGTTGAGGAGGAGATAGAGGCGCTTATTCTCGACAGACCCTCTGAGATACTGCTGTGCAGCGGCATTGAGGTGGGGAGAATAACAAGGCTTGCCAGCGCCTGCAAGGATTACATACAGCATATCCGCGACTGTGCGGGAGCAGGGGATTATGCAGGGTCTAAAAAGCGCTTCTGCTTCGACTGCGCCAACGGAAGCTCGGCGGCTACCGCACCCAAGCTGTTCGCATATCTCGGCGACGGCTGCGAGTTCATTGCAGACGAGCCGGACGGCACCAATATCAACGACAAATGCGGCTCTACCCATATTGAACAGCTTTGCGAATATGTGAAGAACGGCGGAATGTCGGCAGGCTTTGCGTTTGACGGCGACGCCGACAGGTGTCTTGCGGTGGACGAGAACGGAAAGGTTATAGACGGCGACAGGATCATTGCGGTTCTTGCAAAGCGTATGAAGGAAAAGGGAATACTTAAAGGCAATGCGGCGGTGGTCACGGTCATGAGCAACCTCGGCTTCCATGACTTTATGAAGAGTAACGACATAAAGACGGTTTGCGCAAGGGTAGGCGACAGATATGTTCTGGAGGAAATGCTCAAAAACGGCTATAATATAGGCGGAGAGCAGTCGGGGCATATCATTATGCTGGATCATGCGACAACGGGCGACGGTCAGCTCACTGCGGCAATGCTGATAAAGGTGATGCAGGAAACCGGAAAATCGCTGTCGGAGCTGTGCGAGGATATCCGTGACTATCCGCAGCTGCTGGTGAACGTGAAGATAACCGAGAGCGGCAAGGGCAGATGGAATACCGTTCCGGCGATAACCGACAGCATTGCCGCGGCGGAAAAGGAGCTTTGCGAGAACGGGCGGGTGCTGGTTCGGGAGAGCGGCACGGAGCCTTTGGTCAGGGTTATGGTCGAGGGCAAGGACAACGATACCGTAAAGCGCCTTGCGGACGGAATAGCCGACGAGATAAGAAAGAACCTGACATAGCATATACTGCGGCGTTAGTGTGGGAATAACATATATAAAGGACAAACGAAATGAGACTATCAGACAAGTGGCAGGATTACTGCCTTATCGACACGTCGGACGGTGAACGTCTGGAGCGCTGGGGCGATGTCACGCTTATCCGCCCCGACCCTCAGATAATCTGGAAATGCGGCGGCGAGGCTCCCGAATGGCGCAGCGCCCACGCAAAGTACAACCGCTCGTCCTCCGGCGGCGGCTCGTGGGATTATCGGCGTAAGCTGCCTGAGAGCTGGCAGATAAGATACGGCGAGCTTACCTTTATGGTAAAGCCCACCGGGTTCAAGCATACGGGGCTTTTCCCCGAGCAGGCGGTAAACTGGGACTACTGCATGAATGCGATACGCAGCGCAGACCGTCCCATAAACGTGCTGAACCTTTTCGCCTATACCGGCGGCGCAACGCTGGCATGTGCGGCGGCAGGCGCTTGCGTATGCCATGTGGACGCCGTAAAGGGCATGGTGGATTGGGCTCGCACGAATGCGAAGCTTTCCGGGCTGGCAGACAAACCCGTGCGCTGGATAGTCGATGACGCACAGAAGTTTATCAGCCGAGAGATACGGCGTGGAAATCGCTATGACGGGATAATACTTGACCCTCCGAGCTACGGCAGGGGAACAAACGGCGAGATGTGGAAGCTTGAGGATTGTATCTACGAGCTTATGGAGAGCTGCACGCAGCTGCTGTCCGACAGACCGCTGTTCCTGCTCCTGAACAGCTACACCACGGGGCTTTCCGCCAGCGTCATGAGCTACCTTTTGCAGATGACCGTCGGCAGACGCTTTTGCATCACGGTGGACTCGCAGGAGATAGGGCTGCCCGTAAAGCAGACCGGAATGGCGCTGCCGGCAGGAAGCACCGCAATAGTTCATTTTGAGAATAACAGGTGAAATTACTTGAATATAATAGAAGTCGAAAACCTATGCTTTGATTATGTCAGCCGTGACGAGGACGGCAAGGAGATAAGCCGCAGCCCGGTGCTTAAGGACGTGAGCCTTTCCGTACCCGAGGGGCAGTTTCTGGCGGTGCTGGGACACAACGGCTGCGGAAAATCCACGCTGGCAAAGCATTTCAACGCAATACTCACCCCCACCTCCGGAAAGGTTACGGTTGCGGGAATGGACACCTCCGACGAGGACAGGCTGTTCGATATCCGCCAGACCGTGGGCATGGTATTCCAGAACCCCGATAACCAGCTTGTGGCAACCATTGTTGAGGAGGACGTTGCGTTCGCCCCCGAAAACATGGGAGTTCCGCAGCCCGAAATACGCCGTCGGGTGGACGAGGCACTCAAGCAGGTGGATATGTACGAATACCGTGAGCATGCGCCGCACCAGCTTTCGGGCGGACAGAAGCAGCGTGTTGCCATTGCGGGAGTTATCGCAATGCAGCCGAGGTGTATCGTCATGGACGAGCCTACGGCAATGCTTGACCCCAAGGGCAGACGTGAGGTCATGAACACCATTCACACGCTCAACCGTGAAAAGGGAATAACGGTGATACTCATAACCCACTACATGGACGAGGCTGCGCAGGCTGACCGTGTGGTAGTCATGGACGGCGGAAATATCATCATGGACGATGTTCCGAAGAAGATATTCTCGCAGGTGAAGAAGCTGCGCACCGTGGGACTGGACGTTCCGCAGGTGACCGAGCTTTGCGATATGCTGATTGAAAAGGGTGTGGATATTTCCCCAGAAATAATTGACGAGCAGGAATGCGCCGAGGCGCTGTACAGGCTGACAAAGGGCAGGAGCGCGGCGATTGTGCAAAAGACCGCCGAAGAAGCCGAGGACGAGCGTCCGGCAGTATTGCGGGGCGAGAAGGTCACATACAAATACAGCATTGGCACTCCGTTTGAAAAGACCGCAGTCAACGAGGTCGATATCGCAATAAATCAAGGCGAGTTCGTGGGGCTTATCGGGCATACCGGCAGCGGAAAATCCACGCTGATACAGCACTTCAACGGACTTGTCAAGCCCACGTCGGGGCGCATTCTGGTGGACGGCGCCGATATATGGAGCAAGGGTGTGAATATCCGTGACATACGCTTCAAGGTGGGGCTTGTGTTTCAGTATCCGGAGCATCAGCTTTTTGAGGAAACGGTGGCTAAGGATATCGCATACGGCCCGAAGAACATGGGGCTATCCGAGGAGCAGACAGAGCAGCGTGTACACAGCGCTGCGGAAAGCATGGATATCGTGAAGCTGCTGGACAAGTCGCCGTTCGAGCTTTCGGGAGGACAGCAGCGCAGGGTGGCTCTTGCGGGAGTTCTTGCGATGGATCCCGAGGTGCTGATACTTGACGAGCCGGCGGCAGGTCTTGACCCCAAGGGGCGGGACAAGATACTGGGACAGATAAAGCAGTATCACGAGCAGTACGGCAAGACGATACTGCTGGTGTCGCACTCTATGGAGGATATCGTGAAGTATGCGGGAAAAGTGCTGGTAATGAACAAGAGCCGGCTGTTCTGCTACGACACGGTGGACAGGGTGTTCGCACGAACCGAGGAGCTTGCCGGGATAGGTCTTGACGTGCCGCAGGTGACGAGAATGAGCCATATCCTGAAGCGGCTCGGCACCGATATCGGCGATGATATCTACACCACACAAAGAGCCGCTCAGCGGCTGCTTCCGCTGATAAATGGCAACAGATAAGGAACAGAACAAAAGATGATAAAGGACATTACTATCGGGCAGTATTTTCCGGGGAACTCGGTCATACACAGGCTTGACAGCCGTGTAAAGCTGGTTCTGGATATACTGTACCTTGTTATACTTTTCACGGCACAGGGCTACACCGGGCTGCTGCTCGGGCTGCTGTTCATGGTGCTGTGTTACGTTCTTGCGAGGATAAAGCTAATCATGATACTCAAAAGCGTGAAGCCTATCCTGCCGCTGATGATATTTACGGGTATACTCAACCTTTTCTTTGTGAAAGGAGAAACGCCGCTGTTCAAGTGGCAGTTCATCGAGATATATCCGGAGGGTGTGAATACGGCGATGTTCATGCTGATAAGGGTGCTGACGCTTATCATAGGAATGTCGCTGCTGACCTACACAACCTCGCCCATAATGCTGACGGACGCCATAGAACGGCTGCTGTCGCCGCTGAAAAAGCTGCATGTCCCGGTGCATGAGCTTTCCATGATGATGACTATTGCGCTGAGATTTATTCCCACCCTTGTGGAGGAAACGGACAAGATAATGTCCGCACAGAAAGCGAGGGGCGCAGAGATGGATACCGGGGGACTTATCAAAAAGGCAAAATCGCTGATACCGGTGCTGATACCGCT
>CAYRLM010000093.1:0-8651 GCA_964425035.1 uncultured Ruminococcus sp. | reverse complement strand
CGCTGCCGTCCGCAAGCGGATAGTTTATGTGCCAGAAAAATCCGTCCTGCTCCTCGTATTCACACTCGATATCGGAGATGGAGGTTCTGCAGTTCGGACACCAGTTAATCATTCTTACGCCGTGGTATATAAGACCCTTGTCGTAAAGGTTCATGAATACCTTCTGAACGGCTCTGGAACAGCCCTCGTCGAGGGTGAAGCGCTCACGTTCCCAGTCGCAGGAGCTGCCGAGCTTTTTCAGCTGCTGAACTATCCTGCCGCCGTAGACGCGCTTCCAGTCCCACGCACGTTTAAGGAACTCCTCTCTGCCTATCTGCTCCTTGGTAAGCCCCTCCTCCTTCATCTTGCCGACTATCTTCGCTTCGGTGGCGATGGAGGCATGGTCTGTACCGGGCAGCCACAGCGCAGAGTAACCCTGCATTCTTCTCCAGCGGATAAGTATATCCTGTAAGGTGTTGTCGAGGGCGTGTCCCATGTGGAGCTGTCCCGTGATGTTGGGCGGGGGGATAACTATGGTGTAGGGCTTCTTCTTCGGGTCGGGTTCGGCGTGAAAGTAGCCCTTTTCCTCCCAGTTATGATAGATACGATCCTCGAACTCCTTCGGAGCGTAGGTCTTTGCAAGTTCCTTTCTCATTGCAACGGTGTCCTTTCTTTTTGGGAAATGATATATTTACGCTTTTGCGTTATTTGCCTTGAGCGAGTTGACAATACTCTCATCGGGCGTCACATATAATGTGCGGTTGTTGGTGAATATCACCATGCCGGGCTTTGCGCCCGCAGGCTTCTTGACGAACTTCACCGGGACATAATCCACCGGAACGCCGGAGCCGCTGCGCCCCTTTGAGTGGAACGCCGCAAGCTGCGCCGCTTCAAATATCGTCCGCTCACCGGGCTGCGCACCGTCGGTGCGGATAATTACATGAGAACCGGCTATTCCCTGCGTGTGCAGCCATATATCGGAAGCCCTTGCGGTCTTGAGGGTGAGCAGGTCGTTTTGGCGGTTGTTCCTGCCGACAAGTATCTCGAAGCCCTCGCCGGAGCGGAAATGCAACGGTTCGGAGAGCTTTTTTACCTTTTCGTCAGAGCGAACGCCGCCCTTTAGGTAGCCCTGCTCCCGAAGCTCCCGGCGTATCTCTGCAAGGTCGGCTTCGCTGTCGGTGCGGCTTGCCGCGTCAAATACGCTGTCGAGGTAGACAAGCTCCTGATTTCCCTTTGCGATAAGCTCGGTCAGCTTTTTTTCGGCGGTGTCCAGCTTGCGGTATTCGGTGTAGTATTTCTGTGCGTTCTGCGCCGGGGTAAGGCGGGGGTCGAGTGCTATCTCCCGAGGTTCGCCGGTGGTGAAATCCTCCAGCACCGCCTTGCTCTGTCCCTTTTCCAGCCGCCAGATATTCGCATTTATAAGGTCGCCGCAGGCACGGCAGGCTTCACGTTCGGAGCATTCCGCCAGCTCCTTTTTCTGCAATTCCAGCTTGCGTGAAACTCGCTCGCAGCTGTTCACCAACAGCTTCAGCAAATCGTGCGCTCGCTGACGTGTGCGCTCCGACCTGTCCTGCGAGGCAAAGAACTCGTCCAGCAGTTCGTTTGCGGATTGGCAGTGAGCAGTTGTCATAGATGTGGAATACTGCTCGATATTTATAAAGCAGAAATCTTTTTTTCTGCCGCCAGGTTCCGATACTATCGTGAAGCTGCACCCGCTGCCGGAAAGCGCCGATTTTATTCGTCCCAACAGGAAGCGCAGCCTGTCCTTGGCGCTGTCGGTGAGGGAATTGCACACGGCGTCCGTGTCCTTGGCGGAATACCATGCAAGCTCCCGCGTAAGTATCGGCGAAACGCCCTCAAGCACCGAACAAAGCTTTTTGCACAGCCGTTCGGGGCTGTCCGCTATTGCGTCAAGCACCTGCTGCGGCTCGGCGTCTAGCAGACACAGCCTTTCCTGACGGGGAGGGGCTTCGTACCCGATACCCGGCAGCACACGGCGCACGGACGAAATATCGTCGGTTATGCGCTTCACGCTGTCGATTACCCTGCCGTCCCTGACAAGGATAATATTGCTGTGCCGCCCCATTATTTCGGCGACGAGGGTATTCGTCACGATATCGCCTATTTCGTTGGTGCATTCAAAATCCAGCGCCACAATGCGCTCCAGACCGTCCTGACGTATTGCGGTCAGCTTTCCGCCGCCGAGGTGCTTTCTCAGAAGCATACAGAACATGGGCGGCTGCTGCGGATTTTCAAAAGAGGCGGAGGTGAGGTTTATCCGTGCGCTGACGCTGTTTGCGGACAGCACGAGCTTTTTGCCGCCGTCACGGTAGGTGCGCAGCGACAGCACTATTTCTTCGCGGGAGGGCTGATACACCTTATCCACACGAGCGCCGACAAGCGGCAGAAGTTCGTTTACGACTATATGAAGAAACGCTCCGTCAAGCGACAAGGCAGTTCAGCTCCTTTCCGTGAAATGAGGTTCGGCGTAAAACTCCCGGCGGGACTTTTACGATATTTTTAGACGTAGCTGCACGGTTCTTTTTCGCAGTCCGGCGTGAACACCGGGATATCCGGGAACGCACGGCTGAGCAACGAGGCAATGCGGTGCGAAACGCACTTTTCCGTGCCGTAATGCCCGGCGTCTATCAGCGCCATGCCGGAGTTCACCGCCTCTATCCATACCGAATGCTTCACATCTCCCGTGATGAGGGCGTGACAGCCCAGCGCCTTCGCGCGACCGAGCAGGTCGCCGCCCGAACCTGAGCATACCGCAACACGGGTTATCGCATGCGTGTCGCCCTCGCAGTACTTCACGCACTCAAGGTCGAGGGATTGCTTGCAGTGTTCCGCCAAAGCCTTTGCGGTAAACCCGAGCGGCAGGTTGACTGTCCTGCCTATGCCCAGACCGTTCGGATTGGTCTGTTCCAGCACCTCGGTGCTTTCCCACCCCAGGAGCTCCAGCATGGCGTCGTTCACCCCGGCTTCGCACATATCGAAATTGGTATGCATTGCAATAGCGCTGATATCGTTGCGCACCAGCGTATACACCGGGCTTCCGGCGAGAATGCGCTTCACCGGCTGGAATATCACCGGGTGATGTGATACGACAAGATTTGCGTTTTTGCTCAGCGTTTCATCAATTATTTCCTGCGTAATATCAAGACAGGCGGCAATTCCCGTTACCGCCGCTGTTGGGCTGCCGGTGAGCAGTCCCACATTGTCGTAGCTTTCGGCGGTGGAAAGCGGTGCGAGAGTGTTCAGAAATTCGAGAACCTGTTCAACGGTTGCTGGCATGTTATCCTTCCTTTCGTTTCATATTATTCTATACATAATTATTATCTTATTTGTTTTGTCTGACGTTTTGAGCCAGAGCCTTTATTTCTGCGGCAAGTCTGCGCAAATGCTCGGGGCGGTCGGCGGTGCTGTCGGAGCGTTCCATTCCGGCGGCGTTCTTTTCCAGCTTTTCGGCAATATGCCGCAGCATTCCGGGGTCTGTTATCTTTCCGCACAGGCAGAAAAGCTCGTCAGGCTCGGAGGCAATACCGGTGTATCTCACCAGCATTACGGTGTAAAGACGTGCGCCCTCTTTGGCGGTGCGCTCCTCGGTTATCTCAAACCCGCGGCGGTAAAGCCCGCGGCGCAGCACCTCCGCCTTTGTCATGGGCTGGAGAATGAACCGGGTATCCGCCGACAAAAAGCGGCAGCCGTCGATTATCCGCAGAATAAGCTCTCCGCCCATTCCGCAGATGACCACATCGTCCGCATAGTCTATCTTTTCAAGACCGTCGGACAGCACGGCGGCAACGTTTGTCACCCCCTGCTGCGCAATGGTGCGCCGTGCCGCCTCCAGAGGGCCTTCGCGCACGTCCGAGGCTATGACGGACTTTGCGCCCGTCTGCGCAAGGTAGCAGGCAAGAAGCGCATGGTCGGTTCCCACATCGCATACGGTAACTCCCCTGCGGCAGAGCGCCGCAGCTGCGCCGAGCCTGCCCGAAAGCGCCGTCATCACTGACCGATGGCTTCGTTGAGCTGCTCTACTATCTCTTCTGCGTCAACGCCGTGAACCATGCATGCCTGCTCAACGGTTTCGCCCCGTGAAGCCGGGCAGCCGAGGCAGTGCATTCCCATGCCGAAGAAGATGGGTGCGGCAGCCTCCGCATTGGTGTCGAGAATATCGCCGATAACCGTATCCTTTGTTACTTTCATTGTTTTAAGTTCCTTTCATTATGGCTTTTTCTGCGGTCGTGCCGCAGTAGGGATAAATATACATCATATATTATAACACAGCTTTTTCGTTTTGTCCAGTGGTAATTCTACACAGTAATGATGAAATCTGTGCGGACAGCTGATTTTTCCCTGAAAAATATCCCATTATCTATTATTTGCGGATTATTTACCGCGACTATAAATGCACACAAGAGAATTAAATCTTTCGATTATGATAAGAAAACGTCGGTTTCGCAGTTTTTTAGTAAAAAATGTACAAAAATTTAATTCGTTTCTGTGAATAATCAATGCTTTTTAATCATTGACAGATTTTGAATTAAAGGTTATTATATTATTGCAAAGAAAAATTCCGCAGGGATTTTTCCGAGATAAATGTTTGACGACAAAAAGTCGCACTGCTCCGCTGTTTTTCGGGAGATTTAGCCCGGAATTCCGAGAGCGAAAAAACGGAAAGGACGAAACCCAAAATGAAAAATGCATTCAGAAAGGTTGCAGCGGCTGCACTTGCCGCAGCAATGATGGTACCCTTTGCGGGCTGTTCAAGCAGCACAGACAACAGCACCGCAGACAGCTCCGCAGACAACTCCGTCGCAAGCGTGGCTGAAGGCGAGAACGGCAAGCTCGTAATCGGCGGCATAGGCCCGCTCACAGGCGGCGCAGCGGTTTACGGCATAGCAGTCAAGAACGGCGCTCAGCTTGCGGTAAACGAGATCAACGCAGCCGGCGGCGTAAACGGCATGACACTCGAGCTTAACTTCCAGGACGACGAGCATGACGCAGAGAAGTCCGTAAACGCCTACAACACCCTCAAGGACGCAGGAATGAAGCTGCTGGTAGGCACCGTTACCTCCGCTCCCTGCGTAGCGGTAAGCGCCGAGGCAGCTAAGGACAATATGTTCCTCATCACTCCCTCCGGCTCTTCTCTTGACGCTATTTCCGCAGGTGACAACTGCTTCCGTATGTGCTTCACCGACCCCGGTCAGGGTCAGATCGCAGCCGACTACATCGCAGACAACGCTCTTGCAACAAAGGTAGGCGTTATCTATGACAGCTCCGACGTATATTCCACCGGTATCCTTGACGGTTTCAAGGCAGAGGCTGAAGCAAGAGGCCTTGAGATCACCGCTGCCGAGGCTTTCACAGCCGATGCAAAGACCGACTTCTCCGTACAGATTCAGAAGGTAATGGACAGCGGCGCAGAAATGCTGTTCCTGCCGATCTACTATCAGGAGGCTTCTCTTATTCTCCAGCAGGCTCAGTCCGCAGGCATGAACATGACTGTTCTGGGCGGCGACGGTCTTGACGGACTTATCGACCAGCTCGGCGACAAGGTTGAGATTGCCGAGGGCGTACTTGTAATGACTCCTTTTGCGGCTTCCTCTCCCGACGAGAAGTCCGCTACCTTCACGAAGGCATACGGCGAGCTGACAAACGGCGAAGTTCCGATCCAGTTTGCGGCTGACGGTTACGATGCGGTTTACGCTATCAAGCTTGCACTCGAGGAGGCAGGTATAAACGACGCTTCCATGAGCGCTTCTGATATCTGCGACAAGGTAAAGGAAGCCATGACCAAGATCACTCTTGACGGCGTTACGGGCACAACCACATGGACTGCCGACGGCGAGCCGACAAAGGCTCCTCAGGTAATGAAGATCGTTGTAAACGACGGCGTAGGTTCTTACGAGTCCGCACAGTGATTTCAGATCAACCGAATTGACGCACAAATTCAGACCCGTATGTATGGTTTCCCGGATTTTTTTACCGGGAAATCATACGGGTCTTATTTGTATAATTAAGAGTATTTTTTTACGGCAGAAAACACTGCCGTAAATCAAAGTAAATTCATCATAAATCATGAGTTTATTTTGATATGCGGCAGAACCAATTCCCGGAAGGAGAGGTTTTTATGAGTTTTGTTTCTTATCTCATCAGCGGAATAAGCCTCGGCAGCATTTATGCGCTGATAGCGCTGGGCTATACGATGGTTTACGGCATTGCCAAGATGCTGAACTTTGCGCACGGCGACATCATCATGGTCGGCGGCTACGCCGTATTCACGGCGATGTCCACGGCATGGTGTCCGGTGTGGCTTTCCGTTATTATCGGCATAATCGTTTGTACGGTGCTGGGCGTTGTTATAGAGAAGGTGGCGTATAAGCCGCTGAGAAACGCTCCGCCGCTTGCGGTGCTTATCACCGCCATAGGCGTCAGCTACCTGCTCCAAAATCTTGCGCTGCTGATATTCGGCTCCGCCGCAAAGAACTTCACCTCCATCGCCGACGGAATGCCGCCGTTCATGGTCGTTACCGAAAACGGAACGTGTTTCTTTACCGCAGCGGAACCGGGAGTACAGATTTCCCTCAAGATATCTATGGAAACCTTCCTCTCGATTGTGGTATCGCTTATCATCATGGCGGCGCTGACATGGTTCATCAACAAGACGAAAGCGGGAAAGGCTATGCTGGCGGTGTCTGAGGACAAGGGCGCTGCGCAGCTCATGGGCATAAATGTCAACGGCACTATTTCGCTCACCTTTGCCATCGGCTCTGCGCTGGCGGCGGTGGCAAGCGTCCTGATGTGCTCCGCATACCCGCAGCTCAGCCCCTACACCGGCTCAATGCCCGGCATAAAGGCGTTCGTTGCGGCGGTATTCGGCGGCATCGGCTCTATACCCGGTGCTATGATAGGCGGTATACTCCTCGGCGTTATCGAGCAGCTTGCAAAGGCGTACATATCCTCTCAGCTTTCGGACGCTATCGTATTCCTCGTGCTGATAATCGTTCTGGTGGTACGTCCCACCGGCATTCTCGGCAGGAAAATGCGTGAAAAGGTTTAAGGGGGCGGGGAAATGACCAAGACGACAAAGAGCAATCTCATAACCTGCGGAATTACTCTGGGCTTCTTCCTGATTTTCGGGATACTTTCCATGGTCGGTGTGCTGGGCAGCCAGTTTTCCGGACTGCTTATACCGATAGGCATTTACATCATACTGTCAATATCGCTGAACCTCACGGTAGGCGTTCTCGGCGAGCTTTCGCTGGGTCATGCCGGATTTATGTGCGTGGGGGCTTATGTCGGCGGTATCTTCTCGCTCATCACCGAGGAGAGCATTCAGCCCTCTTGGCTGCGCATGATACTTGCGATTATCGTAGGCGGCGCCGCCGCTGCGGTATTCGGCGTGCTTATCGGCATACCGGTGCTGAGGCTTAGGGGCGATTATCTGGCGATAGTCACGCTCGGCTTCGGCGAGATAATCAAGGCGCTTGCCAACAATATCTACCTTTCCATGGACAAGGACGGGCTGCATTTCAGCTTTGCTGCGTCGGTGTCCGGCACAGACGCCGAAACCAACAAGGTGATACTTGACGGTGCAAAGGGCATAAAAGCGCCGCAGGATACCAACCTGATACTGGTGGTGGTTGTGCTGATGATATGCCTTGTCGTGCTGATGAACTTCATCAACTCACGCACGGGGCGTGCGTGTATGGCGGTGCGCGACAATTACATTGCGGCGCAGTCCGTCGGCATAAACGTCACTAAGTTCAGGCTGATAGCATTCACGGTTTCTGCGGCTATCGCAGGAGTTGCCGGGGTGCTTTATTCCCACTCGATAACAATGCTTGCGCCGAAAAAGTTCGACTACAACCTCTCTATCCTGATACTGGTGTTCGTTGTGCTGGGCGGACTTGGCAGCCTGAGAGGGTCGGTAATTTCAACCGTCATTCTTTATGCGCTGCCGGAGATATTCCGCGAGCTTGGCGATTACAGAATGCTGATATATGCGGTTGTATTGATATTGGTGATGATATTCAACAATGCGCCTGCGTTTATCGCTCTGCGCAGTAAAGCAGCAGCGCAGGCAAAACGGATATTTATCATTCTGAGTGATGAAATAATCGCTTCTCCGCCCGTAAAGAAAATAAAGAAAATGTTCGTGCGGAATAACAAATCGGGAGGTTCGGGCAATGGCTAAGCTTGCAAAAGGCGAAAATACTGCTGAAAAGCTGCTGGAGGTAAAGAACCTCTCTATACAGTTCGGAGGACTGCGGGCGGTAGACGGACTGAATATGACCATAAAAAAAGGACAGCTCTACGGGCTTATCGGACCCAACGGCGCAGGAAAGACCACCGTGTTCAACATGCTGACGGGCGTGTACAAGCCCACCTCCGGCTCTATACTGCTGGACGGAAAAAACATCACGGGAAAGCCTGCGATATATATCAACCGTGCAGGCATTGCGAGAACGTTCCAGAACATACGCCTTTTCAAGGCGATGAGCGTGATGGATAACGTCAAGGCGGGACTTCACAACCACATGAACTACACCGCAATCGAGGGAGTTCTCAGGCTGCCGAGATATTTCAAAGAAGAGAAGCGGGCAAATCAGAGAGCCATGGAGCTGCTCAGGGTGTTCGAGCTGGACGGAGAGGCGGAGCAGCTT
>CAYRLM010000092.1:0-8654 GCA_964425035.1 uncultured Ruminococcus sp. | reverse complement strand
AGGTTCTCTGCAAGCCCGGTTCCATTCACCCCCACACCAAGTTCACAGGTCAGGTTTATGTACTCAAGAAGGAAGAGGGCGGTCGTCATACTCCGTTCGTTTCCAACTATCGTCCGCAGTTCTTCTTCAGAACCACAGACGTTACCGGCGTAATCACCCTGCCTGCTGACAAGGAAATGTGCATGCCCGGCGATAACGTAGTTATGGACGTTGAGCTTATCACTCCTATCGCTATTGAAGAGGGTCTGCGTTTCGCTATCCGTGAGGGCGGCAGAACCGTAGGTTCCGGCGTTGTTACCAAGATCAACAGCTAATTGCCTTTAGGTAACTTAATACAATAATAAGACCGCTTCCCTTTCGGGAGGCGGTTTTGTTTGTTCACCTGTTTATTTTGGGATTGTCCGTTCTGTCGAGAATGTAGTCTACCGAAACGTTGTAGAGGTCAGCTAAGCGGATAAGGGTTTGAGTGGGGATATCGTGCTTACCTGTTTCATAGTAGCTGTATGTTCGCTGCGTCACATAAATCGCCTTTGCGACCTCTGCCTGTGACAAGACTTCGCTTTCCCTAAGATATTTCAGTCTATACATATATTCTATCTCCATTCATTTTAGTTATAGATTTATTATAACCATAGAACGAAATATTCTATTGACAATTAGAATAAAACATGCTATAATATGTGCAAGAACTAAATGTTCTGAAAAATTATTGGGAGGTTTACTATGAAGTTATCAAGAAAAATTGCGGCTTTATTGCTTGCGTCAGGTATGGCAATGATAAGTTCAATTAGCACCACAGTTAATGCAAGCGCCAAGGATTATAAAGCAGGAAGCTGGTGGGACGGAAATAATAGTCCTACAATAGACAGTGATGTCGGAAAATTAATCAGCGATTATGTTTATGTTGATGGAGTACAAACTCGTCATACATATCTTATCAAGAGGTTAAAAAACAACACTCCGGATTATTCCAACTTTGCTAATTGCGACCCAGCCAAAATGCCTTGTTTAGAATATTGCATAGATGTTGAGAAAGATGGCGTTTTAGAGATTAACGTTCAATCATATTACGCAATAACAAATTTGGAATTAATTGATTTTACTAACGGTTACGATTTAGTGCCCGTGAAGGACATTGAAACATTAGAAGGGAAACATACGCTAGGAGGTTCTGTTGATTCTGGGAATGGATTTGTTGAATATTATGACATGAGATGGTCTATGAATGATGAAAACAGTAAAAATTGGCGGTACTCGGGAAAGATACAATATGAGGTTACAAAAGGGACTTATCAATTAAATGTTACTAACGAATCTTGGGTAAGTAAGACATATGAGGGTCATTTTTACGGTACAGGCGATATAATTCTAACCGCCAGCATTCCGGGTGCTGATAAGACAACCACGCTTGATAAACCATCAAATGTTAAATCAAATACTAAATCAACAACTTCAACCAAAATAACATGGAAAGACAGCGGTGCAGAGAGTTACAATATCTACCGCTCCACGTCAAAAAACGGCACATATAAAAAAATCTCGTCCGTAACAGGAACTTCCTACACCGACAAAAATCTCACCAAGGGCAAAACATACTATTATAAGGTAACCTCCGTAAGCGGCGGCAATGAATCGGATTTCAGCAAAATCGTTTCCGCAAAAGCCTGCGCTCCCACGCCATCGGGAGTAACGGCGGCAAAGGCAAAATCAGGTGCGGCAATGCTGTCATGGAAAAATTCCTCGGGTGCGGACGGGTACGAAATATACATGTCTGAAAGCTCCGGCGGAAAGTTCACAAAAGCTAAAACAGTAAAAAGCGGCTCAACGCTGAACTATACAAAATCGGGGCTTATTTCCGGCAAAACATATTATTTCAAGATACGCTCCTACATCACAGTAAACGGTAAAAAAGTTTACAGCGGGTTCTCTAAGGTTGTAAACATAAGGGCATAATTCAAATACCGCGAAGAAACACCGGCATAAACAACTATCCCCCGACCGCCCGTCGGGGGATAATAATTCTGCAAAAACCGCCTGCTTTGCGGCGTCATCACACTTTTCAACACATATCGCAATTTGTACATTTTACGAACTGCCATATTGTGAATAATTAATAATATTATATCCTATAATAAATGTACTATTGACAATTTGACTATTTTGTGTTATAATCATTGTAACAATCCAAGAATAGAACAGAATAGGAGTTGACTTTAATTATGGTTGCACAGCAAAATGGCAATGCAGTAAACAATGTGGACTCAAATTCCACTGTTTCTGCCGTGAATTACACCTGTAAATCAAAATGGACATCAGCGGCATATCTGACGGTGGCTTCGTTTATTATTCAGGCATTGATAATTATTCTGTCACTTACGCCCGTATTTGTGTTCGAGTACAATCCCGTTTACGGACTGGAGGAAGCGCTGAGTGACGACTCTTCCACCGGCATAGACAACGCAACTCTGGAACAGTTGATGGCTCAATTCTACGCAGACCCTTCGCAGGAAACTCCGGTGTTGAACAACGCTTTTTCAAGCTCTTCAATATCAGACCGTAACATATACACGGTTTTTGACGTTTTCAGCATAAAAGTTGCCGAGCTCAAGCTTTCCGACAGCAGCTATAAGCTTCTGTTTTTCAGAAACAGTTCCTCGGCTTACCAGTATGAGCTGATGGGCGTTTCCAGTTCGGACAGCAGCTTTATATCCTCGCTGTATTTCTTTGATTTTGTTTTGGTTGCCGCAATAATTGCCTGCATAGTATATATGGCATGCAAGATAATTCGGTTCAATCTTAATCCCGAGAAACCCAAGAAGCTGCATTTCGGCATTGATTATTCAAATTATTCCTGCGCTCCCTCTGTTGTGTTAAGTATTTGCATGCTGTATGTGACGCTGACATTCAATTCTTGGTTCACGGAATTCTTGAATGTTTATGCATATCCCACCATGTATGTAATCATCATTCTCACAATTGTGCAGATAGTGTTTAACCGTATTGCCGCTTCTAAAATGCAGAAATTGCAGAAATAACATCTTTTCTGTCGATTTTATTCTACATAATAAAATATCCCCCGACCGGCGGTCGGGGGATTGTTTTGCTTACGAAGCAGGTTTATACCGTTTTTTGCCCCGGCTTTGCCGGGGCAAAAAACACACTTGCTGGGGTCTAAAAAGTCCCGTTGGGACTTTTTAGACGGTATCCTCACATCAGCTTCTTGTAAAGCTCTGTAATCTCCTCAACAGAGGTGTCGCGGGGATTTCCGGGTCTGCATGCGTCATCGTATGCGGACTGTGCAAGGAACGGAATATCCTGCGGCTTTACGATATCCTTGAGGTCGGCAGGAATTCCGACGTCCTTGGAAAGCTTCTTTACTGCGTCAACGGCAGCCTTTCTGTATTCCTCCTGCGACATGTTCTCCGTTCCCTCAACGCCCATAGCCTTTGCGATGTCACGGTATTTCTCGCCTGTGCAGGGAGCGTTGTACTCCATGACTGTCGGCAGGATTATAGCGTTTGCAACGCCGTGGGGAGTGTCGTAAAGTGCGCCCAGAGGGTGAGCCATGGAATGAACGATACCAAGACCTACATTAGAGAAGCCCATACCTGCTACATACTGACCGAGAGCCATTCCCTCACGCCCCTCGGGTGTGTTGTCAACTGCGCCCCTGAGAGATCTTGAGATTATCTCGATAGCCTTCAGGTGGAACATATCGGACAGCTCCCATGCGCCCTTTGTGATGTAACCCTCGATAGCGTGGGTGAGTGCGTCCATGCCTGTTGCGGCGGTAAGTCCCTTGGGCATTGTGGACATCATATCCGGGTCAACAACAGCAACGACCGGGATATCGTGGGGGTCAACGCATACCATCTTGCGGTTCTTCTCAACATCGGTGATAACATAGTTGATAGTTACCTCTGCCGCCGTTCCTGCGGTGGTGGGTACTGCGATGATAGGTACGCAGGGCTTCTTTGTGGGGGCAACTCCCTCAAGGCTTCTTACGTCGGCAAATTCGGGGTTGTTGATGATAATGCCTATTGCCTTGGCGGTATCCATGGACGAGCCGCCGCCGATGGCGATAAGATAATCTGCGCCGCTCTTCTTGAATGCAGTTACGCCGGACTGTACGTTTTCGATGGTGGGATTGGGCTTGATGTTGTCATAAACCTCATAAGCAAGACCGTCTGCTTCGAGGACGTCAAGCACCTTTTTGGTAACGCCGAATTTGATGAGGTCGGGGTCGGAGCATACAAAAGCCTTCTTGAAGGCTCTGTTCTTCGCCTCAACGGCGATGTTGGAGATAGCTCCTGCGCCATGATAGGAGGTTTCGTTGAGTACAAATCTGTTTGCCATAATTGCATTTTCCTTTCGTTTGCCATATGTTGCTTTATCTGAACGGCAGTTCGCCGATTTCAGTGAATATTGAGATTTTTAACCTGAGCGTTTGCCTCGTCCACGAGAGCCTTGAGCTCCTCGATAACGTTGGCGTTCTGGAGTATCTCGGCGTTGCAGGTTTTAAGCTGCGCATTGATACCGGTAATTGCTTTTTTAATTTCTGTGAGGGTATTCTCCACCTCGTTTGCCTGCTTGGTGTTCTTGTCGGCGAGGGTGCGCACCTCCTGCGCAATAACGTTGAAGCCCGCTCCGGCTGCTCCGGCACGCTTTGCCTCAATAGAAGCGTTGAAGCCGATAAGCGTCAGCTGCGTGGAGGCGTTTTCAATAGCCTTTACAATGCCATCTGTGCTTTCCACCGCTTTTGAGGAGGAAGCTGCCGACTGCTTGATTGTGCCGAAGATATTTTCAAGATTGAGGATATTGCTCATGACGTTGTTCATGTTGCCGGCGATTTCATCGAACTTTTTGTTCACGTCTTGAATTACGCTTTCCTCCTGCTTCTGCTTTTCAACGGCAAGATAGCGCTGATAGCCGACCTCGGAGAGAGCGTTCGCCATCTGCCACAGCAAATTTGCCGCCGCCTCTATCTGGCGTTTGGGGATAACCTTTACCTTGCGCAGAGCCGCTATGTATTCATCGGGGTCGACATCTATTTCCACAGCTATTCTGCGGAACTTCTCCTCGTCCGGAGGTTCGGGGAGAACCTGACCGCCTATAAGACTGCCTACGTGCTTTCCGTTTACCATTACCGGCGCAGCAAAATCCATGAGGCCGCTGCTGCAGTAATAAACCGCAGGCTTGCCTGTTCTGCTGGCCTCCTCTCCGCCCTTAAGGTCGCACTGGTTGCAGCGGTCTGCGCCGAACCTGGATTTTCTGGTCAGCTCCATGCAGAAATCTGTGAAGTTGCTGCCATCTGTGATAGGCCCGTTTTTATCGGTGGCGAGAGCTGCCATTCCCGTTGCGGCGGAAAATGCGTCCTGTAAGTTTTGAAGTGTGCGCTTGTCAATAACGTCAAGAAGGGTGATATTATTAATATCCATGTTACTAAACTCCTTTTTGGTAATAAGATTTTTTGGTAAAGAAATAATGTAACCCCGGCTTTAGCACAAGTATATTATACATTATTTTTGCCAATAAATCAAGGGGTGTAAGTGAAAAAAATCAAACAAAACCTAATTTTAGGTGAAATTTTTGTGAATTATCAACATAGGTAAAAGCATGAATGTATGTAAGTAAGCCGACAAACAAGGCTGCAAAGCGATTTCACGGTTCCGAAAAAATCACAACGGTACTTTTCGCTTGTCGGCAAGTTGTTTTCATGCGGAAAATAACCTTTTGTAATCGGCTTTCCCGCCGCCTTTTTTGGGGGCGGCGGTGCGGAAATCAGGTCGCAGAAGTTCCGACGGGATTTTTACGGTGTGCGGCATATCACGGACAAGTGCCGCATAAAATTGACCGGGTGATAATATGCGAAGAAAACACGGAAATTCACGCTTAGCGCCGTTTGGCATGGGTATGGCGGCAGGGTATCTCCTTACCGCTGCGGCAGCTGCCGCAGGTGCGGCGGTAATGCTGGCGCTCGGAGCGGAAAGCAGTGCCGCATGGCTTGCGGCGATACCTGCGGCGGCGGCAGGCAGCTTCCTCTGCGGCAGGACAGCCGGAAGAATTCGCCGCCGAAACGGGCTTAAAACCGGGGCCGTGTGCGGAATGCTTTATATTGCGCCGCTGCTGCTGCTTGGGGCGATTTTCGGCAGAGCCGGCAGCGTTATGCTTGGGATAAAGCTGCTGCTGTGTCTTGGTTTTGCAACGGCGGGCGGCGTAGCCGGGGTCAATGCCCCGGAGAAGTGATGAGAGGGAAAAGGTACCTGCTGGCGGCGGCTGCTGCGGCTGCGGCGGTGGGGATAGTGTTAAGACCGGAGCAGCTTTCCGGGGCGGTGAGGACTTCCGTGTCCGGCTGTCTGGAGGTGGTTATCCCGGCGCTGTTTGCGTTCACGGTGCTGTCGGTCTATTTGCAGCGCAGCGGACTTTATCTGACAGCGTTCAGACCGCTGACAAAGCCGCTTTCATGGCTGCTGGGCATACCGGAGGAGCTGTGTGCGGTGTTCCTGCTGGCGAATATCGGGGGATATCCCGTGGGTGCAAGGCTGCTGTCGGAGCTGGTGCGCAGCGGCAGATTGTCGCGCAGGGACGCAGGGAGAATGCTGTGCTTCTGCTTCGGCAGCGGCCCGTCCTTTGTGATAGGCACTGCCGGAACGGAGGTTTTCGGCAGTGCGGCGGCAGGCGGCATTATCTATGCGGCGTGCTTTCTGTCAACGCTGATAATTGCGGTATTTGTCTGCCGCACCGGGGAGCGCATTACGCTTTCCGGGGGAGAAGTGCGGCTTGACCTGTCGGCGGAATGTTTCGTGCGCTCGGTTGAGGGCGGCTCGCGGGTGATGTACACGGTATGTGCGGCAGCGGCGGCGTTTGCGGCGGTGACCGCTCTTCTGGACTGCTCGGGCGTAACCGGGCTTGCGGCTGATATTTTCGGCATGGCGGGACTTGGCGGCAATTCCGACCGCCTGTTTCCGGCAATTCTTGAGGTGACAAGGGTGAGGGATATGCTTCCGACGGGAATGGCAGCCGCACCTCTGTGCGCCGGGCTGCTGAGCTTTGGGGGGATTTGCGTGATAATGCAGCTTTTGGCGGTATCCGACGGAGAAATACCGATGAGGGGACTGCTGATATCCCGTATTCCGGCGGCTGCGCTGAGCGCTTTGCTGGCAATTCTGGCAGGACTTGCGGATACGGCGCAGGAAGCTTATTCGGCAAATGCCCCTGCCGTGCAGCCTTTTTCGGTCAATGCCGGGCTTTCGGTGTGCGTGATGGTTATGGCGGGAATGGTCATTATGGCGGCAGACAGAGCCTTGCAGCGGTGAGCTGACTAAATTCGGCAGCCTGTTTTTTTCCTCAATAGCAATTGACAACAGCGCAGATTTATAGTATAATATATGATTGAGATATTATATTAATTTGGGAAATACCGCACAATCAATATCCGGCAGCAATCATGCGGTATCGCCTTAAATCCCGCTGAAAGGACATCAAAATAATGGGCTATGATTTTACCGCCATTGAAAGCAAGTGGCAGAAATACTGGGACGAGCACAAGACGTTCCACGCAGAAAACGACTATACCAAGCCGAAATTCTATGCGCTGGTTGAGTTCCCCTACCCCTCGGGACAGGGGCTTCATATCGGACACCCCCGTCCCTACACCGCCATGGATATCGTATCCAGAAAGCGCAGACTGCAAGGCTACAACGTGCTGTTCCCGATGGGCTGGGACGCTTTCGGACTGCCCACGGAGAACTTTGCCATCAAGAACAGGATACACCCGGCTGTCGTCACCAAAAACAATGTGGAGCGCTTCAAGGGTCAACTCAAGTCGCTCGGTCTGTCCTTTGACTGGGACAGGGAAATAAACACCACCGACCCCGATTACTTCAAGTGGACGCAGTGGATATTCCTGAAGCTGTTCAACGCCGGGCTTGCCTACAAGAAGGAAATGAACGTAAACTGGTGTACCTCCTGCAAGGTTGTTCTTGCCAACGAGGAGGTAGTCAACGGCGTGTGCGAGCGCTGCGGCGGCGAGGTAGTCCACAGAGTGAAGAGCCAGTGGATGCTGAAAATCACCGAATATGCCCAGAAGCTTATCGATGACCTCGACAGCGTTGATTATTTCGAGAAGATAAAGACCGCACAGAAGAACTGGATAGGGCGCTCCACAGGCGCAGAGGTGGATTTCACCACCACCGCCGGCGATATGCTGACGATATACACCACACGCCCCGATACGCTGTTCGGCGCCACATATATGGTAATCTCCCCGGAGCACCCCATTATCGAAAAGTGGGCGGACAAGCTCTCGAACATGGACGCCGTGCGCGAATATCAGGCGGCGGCGGCTCGCAAGTCCGACTTCGACCGCACCGAGATGAACAAGGACAAAACCGGCGTGAAGCTGGATGGCGTAAGGGCGGTAAATCCCGTGAACGGAACGGAAATACCCATCTTCATTTCCGATTATGTCCTGATGACCTACGGCACGGGCGCTATCATGGCTGTTCCTGCGCACGACACCCGTGACTGGGAGTTCGCAAAGGTGTTCGGTCTGCCGATAATCGAGGTGGTAAAGGGCGGCGAGGACGTACAGAAAGAAGCGTTCACCGACTGCGCCACCGGAATAATGGTCAATTCCGGCTTCCTTGACGGGC
>CAYRLM010000091.1:0-8753 GCA_964425035.1 uncultured Ruminococcus sp. | reverse complement strand
CTACAATGATCGGTGTAGTTCAGGACTCCAACATCACATCTGCTGATTCCACTGCTAACCAGATCAAGACTCAGACCACAACGTTCTTCACCAAGATGGACGCTGCTAAGAACGGCCTTAAGGGCACAGACGCTACAGGCGGCGTAATCACATTTGAAATTGCCAGCGGTGTATGGACAGTATCGGGATCTACTTATGGCACATTCGGCGACGGCACAAAGGCATCATGGTCTGACGGAACCGACCTCAACTACGATTACTGCCTGTTCATGGCTGACGCTCTCCGCGATTTCAAGACCGGTACAGCATATGTAGCTATCAAGTCCGGCGCTTGCGTAGGTGTAGCTGTTATCGAGGGTACAGGCGCAACAGACCCCGGTATCACAGTTGGTGACTGGGATGCTGGCACATTCGCATTCACAGGTTCTAAGGCCGGTCTGCAGAGCGATGGCACAATCATAGGCACAAACCCCAAGCTCGACAAGACTGCTGCTTCTGGTACATAATCAGGCGGCAATCGGTTTGACCGAATGCAACACAATGCACAAACGTTCCTCGGCGGCGCAAGCCGTCGGGGAATTAGTGCTATTATTCAAGCGTTTATCGGGGCTTTTCCCTGCCGGGAAAGGCACATCGGCGCAGCGGCTTTATCGGAGAGATAAACGTTTGAATAATGGCATGACAAATCACGAAAGGCGGATATTCGCATGATAAAATACCTACGGAGAATGAAAAACAAAAAGGGTTTCACAATTGTGGAGCTTGTGGTGGTTGTAGCCATAATCGCCGTGCTGATAGCGATCATAATGGTGAACATGATAGGCGGCAACACGGATAAGCAGCTTTCCGCCAGCTCGAACGCACATTCGTTTTTCAGTGCCGTACAGCTGACCGCCACACGGGCGCAGCTGACCGAGCGCTCCATAGTCACCTACGCAGACTCCGACGTCAAGTACATAGAATACGCCAACGGCGTAAACGTCATAAAGGGCAGGGGCGGCAAGACCGACAACTATCTTTTCCTTGAGGCGAAGTTTGCGCAGAACGGCATTGTGGGGCTGCATATCAGCGACACCTTCGAGGATCTGATGAGCAAGGACGACCCGAGCGCAGCAATGACAGCGCTGGAAAGCTACATTGCGCAGAACCTTGACGAGTATCTGACGGAAAGCTACGACGGGTATTTCTACGCAGTCATCGACAACAGCTTCAAGGTAATGTATGCGCATTACTGCGACGACAGGCTTCCGCAGCGCACAAGCTATGCGACTGCGAGCGATTTCCGGAACGCTATGATGATAGATTCCTCCGGAAAGGTAAGCGGCAATTCCGATATCTTGGGAACATGGTCGGACGATTATATTATCCCGGCAACCGGGGATTATGTGTTCTCGCTGCCGAGTTCCACCGATACGGCGAATTACAGCTTCTACTTCGACTGACAAAGAAACTCCCCCGGCGGCTCTGTCGGGGGAAATTTTTTACAAACAAAATGCTCTTTAATGCTAAAGTTTCGGACAATACTGCCGATAATCATAGTAGGCGAAACAAAATAGACAGGGGTAAATTGCCCTTTCGCCCGGACAAAAGAAAGAATACATAGATAGCAGAGGAGGCAGAATTGATGGAAATTAACAGAATTGACGGAGTATTGTCAACCTACAAATCAACAAGAAAGAGCACTGCACCCAAAGCGGAGTCTGCTTCCCCGGTGAGAAACACAGACCGGGTAGAATTCGGCTTTGAAACAGCGCTCCAGGCAGCAAAGAACGGTATCGCTTCGGCGGTGAACGCAGACGCAGCGCCGCAGGAACTCGAACAGGCGCAGCAGTCGATGGACAGCGTTGAGCCGAGCGATCTGGCAAACTACATTATTTTCGGGTGAATAAATGGACGAGAGAACCGCACAGGCAGTCATCAAGTGCTTGGAGATAGACTGCGACTTTTACAGGGAGCTTCATGTGTTCCTGATGAAAAAGCACACAAAAATACTTGACGACGACCTCGAATGGCTCACGCAGTCGCTCAACACGGAGCAGGCTTACGTTATGAAGAGCCAGGCGCTGGAAAGCAAGCGGCAGACGCTGTACGAGGGGCTTGGCATATCCGACAGGAAGCTTTCGGACATGATGGACGAGGTGCCGCAGGAATACCGCTCAAAGATGAAGCTGCTGTCGCAGCAGCTGGGCGACCTGGTGGACAATATCAAAGAGATCAACGAACAGACCAACGAGATAGTCAAGCGTAAGCTGGACAATCAGGCGGAGCTGGTGAAGCGTGCCGGGATCTTCAACAAGCCGGAAACTTATACCAAAAACGCTTTGAAAGTCACCGGCGGCAGCTCGGCAAAGGCTTTCAGAGAGATTTAGGAGGGAACAGACATGCGCGCTACATTTCTGGGCTTTGAAACGCAGAAGCGCACGCTTCAGGTTGCGCAGAAGAGCCTCGATATAACAGGCAACAATATTTCCAACATCAACACCATCGGCTACACACGCCAGAGAGTTGATATATATTCGATGTACGTCAGCGGCAACCAGAGCCTGAGATGGTGCAGCAATACCAACAATCTTTCGCTCACGGGTCAGGGCGTGAACGCCTACGGCGTAAGCCAGACACGAGATCAGTACATCGACAAGAGATACCGTGAAAACACCGCTGTCGAGGCGGAAACCGAAAAGACGGTGGATATCCTCTCGGACGTTGAGGACGTGCTGGACAATATTGACACGGACGGCTTGCAGTATTTCACGGAGCAGTATTTCAAGGCGCTCCAGGATTACTCGGTAGAGCGCCCGGACGCCGCCGAGGTTGCTACGATTGCCACCAACTCCGCCGTGAACCTGTGCAGACTGCTCAACGATTACAGCACGCAGCTTCAGCAGGTGGAGGACACATATGTCAGCGAACTCGGAGATACGGTGACATACGTCAATAACCTGCTCGACGAGATGAACACCCTCAACGACAAGATAGCCAAGGAGCTTATAAATTACCCGGACGAATACGGCCCGAACGAGCTTTACGACCAGCTTAACATGTATATTGACGAGCTTGCGAACTACGGCGATATTTCCGTCACCAAGAACACCAACGGCACATATTCCGTTGATATGGCGGGCGTGAATATCCTTAACGGCGAGAAGTTCAAGGCGAACTACATAGTTATGCAGGACTGGGAAAAGGCGGGCAATCAGGCGGCGCTCAACTTCGAGAGCGGCGAGGAGCTGAACCTCCATGCCGGCATATTGAAGTCATATACCGATATGCTCAACGGCAACGGCGTTTATGCCACCGGGCGGCAGAACGGAACGTACGGCATAGCCTACTACAAGACGGCGATAGACGAGTTTGCACGCACGCTTGCGAATACGTTCAACTCCGCAAACGGCGCCGACGAAGATCCCGCAAGGCAGATGTTCGTGGGCTACCCCAGCGGCGGCACAGACCCCACCGCAGACGAAAACGGCGACGGAGAGCTGGACGGCGGCTACTCGCAGGTGCTTATCACCGCAGGAAATATCCATGTATCAACGGTATGGAAAGAAAATCCGACCATGATCGGCATGGTAAAGTCAATCGACGACACCACCGGCAAGGCGGTTTACGGATATGACGAGGTAACGGGCGAGGACGGCACCGTATCGTTACAGAACACAAATGTGCTGTATCTGCTGTCTAAGTTTGAGAGCGACATCAAGTTCGGCAACGAGAACGACTTCAGCGGCGATATGTATCAGTATATTTCGTTCCTGAGCGACAGGCTTGCCGAAACGATAAGCTACGAAACCAGCCGCAACGACACGGCTACATCTACCGTTGACACGCTGCTTGACGCACGGGACGAGGTTTCCGGCGTGCAGATGGACGAGGAGGGCATAAATATGCTGAACTATCAGAAGTGGTACAGCGCTTCCTCCCGTATGCTGACAACGCTTGATGAGGCGCTGGATAAGCTCATCAACAGCACCGGACGAGTAGGACTGTAAGGAGGTAGACGCAATGAGAATATCAAATTCAACGCTGCTGCGTAATTACGACAGAAATCTCAAGCGTATCTCTACGCAGAAGTACTCTTCGGAGCAAAAGATATATTCGGGCAGACAGTACTCAAGAGCGAGCGAGTCGCCGCTGAAGGCAGCAAAGGCGCTGACGGTAAGAAAGCAGCTGTCACATTCCGAGCAGTACAAGGAGAACCTTGATGTTGCGGATAAATTCTACACCGAGGCGGAAACCTCGATGCTGCAGATTTCCGACCGTCTGGCTACCGTCCGTGAAACGATAATCTACGCCTGCAACTCAACAAAGGACGAGTCCACAGACCTTAACATTCTGGCAGAACAGCTTGAAACAACCGCCAAGGAAATGGTTTCGGTATTCAACACCAACAGTGCGGAGCGTGCTATCTTCGGCGGCTCAAGCAACAGCGCCGAGCCGTTCACGCTGGAATACGACGAAAACGGCACCGCCACAACGGTTCTGTACCACGGCGTTCCGGTCAACGCATATAATGACGAAAGCGATTTCCCCTACTCAAGCGATGTTTATATAGATATCGGTATAGGCATGGTCATGAATGACAATCAGGAGGTAGACCCTCAGTCGGTGCTGAAAACATCTTTCAACGGTGCGGGCGTTACCGGCTGCGGCTATGAGGACAGCGGAGAAAAGCTCACGCAGCTTAGGCTGAAGAGCCTCAAGAACGGCGAAAACGATGACAATTCCGTGAGAATAACCGCAAGCGGAACGACTGTGACGGTAAAATTCAAGGGCAACAATACCGATGATATTCAGTCGGCGATAAACGACGCTTTCAGCAACGCCGGTATCACGGATTCCGCCAAGATACCCGTTATAAGCAGCAACGGCGATCTCACAATGGAGGACGGCAGCGAGGCGTATGTTTCGGAAACTCCCTCCATCAACATCGACCAGCTCAAGGACGGGCAGAATTACACCATAGATGTTTACGCCAGCGGAACCAAAAAGACAATAACCTTCACAGCGGGGGCGGATACCGCCACAACCGCAAAAAATATACAGGATAAGCTGGACGAAGCGTTCCTGCGCGAGAAGCACACTCCCACAATCGACGACAGCGGAAACATAACGGTGGAATACACCAACAAAAAGGGCGAAACGGTTTCCGATCCGGTATATCTCGCCAAAAGCGATATCGGCACAATGCCGGATGTCAAGAACGGCGACACCTATTCCAACAACTACATTCAGGTGACGCTGGACGCCGCCGCAGCGCTCCGCCGCGGAGATCTCGATTATGCGAACGCATGTATCGACAAGATTGTAAACTCCTCGGAGAACCTGTTGGTGGAGATAGCGGATCTCGGTAATTCCGAGGAATTCATAGAGTTCAGCCAGAACCGTCTTGATACGAGGATACTTAATCTGGACGATCGCCAGAACACGCTGGAATACACGGATCTTGAGAGCGAGATAACGCTGTGGAAAACCTATGAGGCTATTTACAACGCATGCTTGCAGATGTCAAGCTCTATCGTTCCCAACAGCATATTCAATTACATCAGCTGACAGGGCTGAGATTTGGTAAGTTTGGTCTGACGCACCTCCGGGCAACCCGGTTCGCATGGAAGCCGGTGCGTCAAGTTATATGACAATAAGAAGATGTTCTCGTGGGTGTATTCGCACATATTTCCTGCGAGAGCGGCTTCTAAAAGTAAAACAAGGAGGTGTTGGAAGTGAACAGCAATTTATTGCAGATCACAACTATCCCGATATCCATCGAGATAAAGGTGACGAACGCAAAGTACGAGTATCCTGACGCTACCGAAAGGCAGCCCAAGGTAAACATCACCAATACGCAGGGAGGTTACGTCATGAAGGCCGATCCGATAAAGGTGAACATCGATACCTATGAGGCAAGAAAGAGCTTGGGATACGGACACATGAATGACGCCGATATGACGGCGCAGAAGGCGCAGGAGGGATTTTCCCTCGCATTCCAGGGCACGGCAAAAGTCGCGTCTGATGGCAATATGCTTGCGAGAGGTATGTCCGCCTCCGAAATTGCGATACAAAACGCCAGAGCCGGCGCAACAGTGGAAACAATCATGGAGTTCCTGCCGAAGGAGGGCGCAGATATCACCTTCGACGGCGGAACGCTCAGCATTGACTACCAGATGGGCGACCAAGATATCGACTGGGATACCGTGAACCAGCTGCCTATGGAATTCATTCCCGGCAACGTGGAGCTTATCGTGCGGGATAAACCGAGGGTCGAGATAGAGTATGTCGGCGGCCCAATCTACTTCCCGAGAAGCGCAGACCCCGAATACAAGGCGGCCGCACTGGACGTCAAGGGCTGATTTCTTAACGCTTATAAATTTCCGAAAGGAGCGGCGGAGATTTCCGCCGGATATGCCTATGAAAATAATGACCAGAGATTTCGGCGAGCAGGAGGTTGACGAGAGCAGGATCATCGATTTCCCGGAGGGGATAATCGGATTTGAGTATGCCAAGAGATATGCGCTGCTGAGTCCGCTGGGAGATGAAACGTTTCCGATGTGGCTTCAGGCGGTGGACTCAAAGGAGCCATGCTTCGTGGTTTACGACCCGATGCAGATATATGACGATTACAAGTTCGTAATATCCGACGAGGAGCAGGCGCTGCTCAGGATAGACGAAAATTCGCCGTATAGGTGCCTTGCGGTGGCGATAGTTCCGGAGAATTACCGCCAGACCACCATCAATCTGCGGTGTCCTATCGTTGTCAACACAAAGGAGCGCATTGCGGCTCAGGTGATTCTGACGGAACACTATGAGTTCAAGGCTCCGGTATACGAGGAGGGCTGAGAATGCTTGTTGTTACAAGAAAGACGGACGAGAGTCTCATCATCTCCGACAACGTTGAGATAACTGTTCTGGAAATCGGCAAGGACAAGGTGAAAATAGGCATAAACGCCCCTAAGGAAGTAAAAGTTATAAGAAGCGAATTAAAGGACGCACGCCAGACAAACGAACAGGCGGCGCACGCTTCCGGCAGCGCTATCGCAGAGCTGCTGAAACAGCATAAGCAGGAGGAGAATTGATATGTCAGACACTATGAGGATAAGCGGTCTAACTTCGGGATTCGATACCGAATCCATGATAGAGCAGTTGCTTTCTACCTATCAGACGAAGATAGACACGCAGAGCAAAAAGCTGCAGACGCTCTCATGGCAGCAGGAGGCTTATCAGGATATCACGACGAAGATGACGGACTTCAAGAACAAGTATTTCGACATCCTCAAGCGTGATACATACCTGATGAGTACGTCCACCTTCAACAAGTTTTCTTCTTCGGTGAAGGCGACGAACGACGCGGATATTTCGGGGCTTACCGTTACGACAAACAGCAGCTCCACCGCAGGCACTTACAAGCTGAAGCTGAACCAGATGGCTTCTGCGGCAAAGGCCGAGGGCAGCTCCATCAATATGGAGAAGTTCTCTCTTGACGTTGACAAGGCTGTTTCCGCAGGCGGCACAACAGTCACCAACGACGACGGCAGCCAGTCCAAGCAGTTTGATCTTGCGCTGGACGTAAAGGTCGGCAGCGTTTCCAAGACCATCAACTTCTCGGTTGACGCTGCGCTGGACACAGACGGCAATATCGCCGATATGGATCAGCTCAAGTCCGATATGGTGGACGCACTGAACACAAAGCTCCAGGAGGGCTTCGGCTATTCCGGAAAGAGCGGCTCGGACGTTTCGGGCGCAACCGACGCAAACGGCAACGAGTGGTTTTTACAGGCGGAGCTCGGCTCTGACGGAAAGATAGGCTTTAAGGTCGGCGGCAACTCCACCGTAAGCATAACCGAGAACAAGGGCAACTTCGGTATGGCACAGTCTACTTCCAAGCTCGCCATATCCACGGGCAGCGTTGTCACAGGTACGAACATCTTTGCTGTGGATATCAACGGAAAAACCACCAATGTAAGCTTCGAGGGAGTATCCTCCACTTACTACGACAGCAAGGATCAGGCAGGCAACGAAGATATACTCCAGGAGTTCAATGAGTTGAAAGCGGCGGCTTACCGCAAGTCGTACAATCTTTCCGCCGGCGCTACCGTTACGCAGACGCAGCTTGACTCCTATACCTATTCGACGGAGCAGGCGGCAAAGGATAAGAACGCACAGACCATCAAGGCGGCGCTCAAAAATACAATCCCGGATTACAACTTTACGCTGGACGGCTCTTATCTCACCGCAAAGGATTCCGATGGAAACGATGTTGAATTCTCAATGACTTCCGTTGAGGGCGGCACTCTGGGTATCACAAAGGCTTCCGCCTCCAACAAGGCTTCCACAAGCACAAAGCTTTCCTCGCTGGGCTTTACGCCGGATTCGGACGGAAACTACACTCTGAAGATAAACGACGTTGATATAACGGTTGACAAGGACGCAACGATTTCCTCGTTGCTCACTGCGGTCAACAAGTCCGACGCCAATGTCACCATGACCTATTCCTCGCTGACCAACAGCTTCAGTGTTGAGTCCAAGGAAATGGGCGGCGCAGGCAAGGTAGATATTCAGGACAGCGACCTTGCAAGGGGTCTGGGTCTGACGGACGAGAACGGCACGGTGGGCTTCACCGCAGGTCAGAACTCCATATTCGAGATCAACGGTCAGGAGATTTACCTCAACGACAATACCTACACGCTGGACGGAGTTACTTTCACGTTCAACGACTCAATGGAGATAGGCGAAACCTATACCGCCACCGTTTCAAAGGACTC
>CAYRLM010000090.1:6427-8769 GCA_964425035.1 uncultured Ruminococcus sp. | reverse complement strand
CAAAGCCAAAATATTTGAAATATCACATGTTGATATTTCAAACTACTCAAATGACTTGGAGTCTGACCTGAATGCAAACGACAAGCTGCTCAAATCCTTTAACCCGGCAAATTCGCTTGGTTCAGTGGGAAGCATAACGTCGCTTCTGCTTTCCCCGGCAATGATCATCACAGCTGCCGTGCTTGCATTGGCATGTATGGTTGCTGCGGCTGTCATCACACGCCGTGTAAGGACATCTGTGCTTTGGACAGGCATTGTATGCGCAATAAACGGAATTGCTGCCCTTGCGGCAGGTATAGCATTGCCTATTGTTGTTGAGAATATCATGCTTTTCAGCAAGCAGATAAGCCGTTTCATTGGCAGACTGATAAAAGATTCCATATCATCTGCATTTATCGGCTATGGAGCAATAGATCTCGGAGCGGGAATTCTGTTTATTGCGGCTTACGTTATTTCGACGTATATCGTTCGTCGTAAGGAAGATAAAAATCAACAGTTTTAATGTAAATTGGATTTTGGGGGATAATTATGTTTTGCTCAAATTGTGGAAATCAGATGCCCGAGGGGGCAAAGGTCTGCGGGAAATGCGGCGCTCCGCTGGATACGGATACCGTTACGGCTTACAACGGGAATTCGGTGCCGCAGACACAGCCGGTATATACCGCTCCGGCAGGTTCGGGAGTTGCGGATACTGTCAGAAATATTCCCGCTAAGGTAAAGAAGATCGATTTCAAGGCGCTGCTGAAAAACAAGCTGGTTATTGCGGCGGCTGCCGTTGTGGTTCTGGCGATTGTTCTTATCATCATAATTTCATCGGCTGCTTCAGGCGGTTCGGAATATGGCGTTGTCAATGAATTTTTGCCTATGTATGACGGTGAACAGCTGTCGTTTATATACAACGGTGAGGTATTGAAAACCAAAATTGAATATTCCGATAGCTACTATTACTATGATTCATACTATGATTCACAGTATAATGACGATGTCAGCGTGTATGGTTGGTGTACAGCGGACGGCTTATGGCTTGTCAATAATAACGGTGCGGTAAAGATTGCGGATTCTGCGGACAGCTTTGAGATTTCGTCAAGCGCACAGGTCGTTTATTATATGGCAGATGACGCATTGTATGTCTACAACGGCAAATCCGCCAAGATAAAGGAATTTGACGGAAACATGTATTCCCTGAAAGTTTCCCCGGACGGAAGTGCATGTGCATGGCTTGAAAGAGATGACGACTATGAATATCACGGCTATGTCTACAACGGCGGCAAGCCTGTCGAGCTGGGCAAGATAGACAGTATCGTTTCCGTTTCAAACGGAGGTAATCTGATTTACTGCACAAAGAGCGGAAAAATCGGATACATATCCGCAATGAGCGGCGATTTTGAAAAAATAAAGACCTATTCTTCCATAGACGCAGTAAGCGCAGACTGCTCCTCCGTACTTTTCTATGACGGAAGCTCTACCTATATGTATAACCTCAGCTGTTCTGAAGCTGTCAAAGTGTCTAAATCCGGGTTTGTTTCTCTTGTTGTTCCGACAAGAGGCTATTATGCCGCAAATAATTTCAACAGCTTTATAGGCGAATGCGACAACGCTGTTTACAGATACACATTAAAGTCAGGCGAATATGAAACGATAAAGCTGACATCTGATTACAGCAGCTATATACTTTCAGATGACGGCAAGAATTTGCTGTATCTGCGTGACGGCAAGCTGTACAAGGTCAGCACCGTGAATGAGAACAGCGATAAAATCACCGTTGCCAAAAATGTAATCAGTTACGGGTGCGACGGACAACTGGACAATATCTACTACTTGAACGACGACGGAGAGCTTTGTTACAGCAATGGCAGGGAAGACGGTTCAAAGGTTGTTTTTGACAGTGATGATGTCTATAATTTCAGTGTAAATTCGTCGGGCGTTTGCGTATTCATATATGATTACGATACCACGGAAAGTGAGGGAACCATAGCTTATTCTGCGAAAGGCGGCGACAAACAGAAGTGCAGCGGCTTATCATCAGTTAGTGTTGTATCAAGCAGTAAATACACTTACGCATTAGACACCGATGGAGTGCTTTATATATCCGATGACGGCAAAAGCTTCAAGAACACTAAAATAGAAATTAACTACTGATACGGAGGTAAACATATGTTTTGTGAAGAATGCGGAAAGAAATTTTCGGGTGTTGGCAAATTCTGCCCCTACTGCGGTCACCCGGTAAGCGATACCGCAACCGACAGCGGCAGCTCGCCAATCAATGAAACCGCACCTGCTGCGAACGCAGCGGAAACGGCGGCAGCGGTGATTACGGAAAATCCGCTCCCGACGGCTGAACC
>CAYRLM010000090.1:0-6327 GCA_964425035.1 uncultured Ruminococcus sp. | reverse complement strand
CAGCGGAAACGGCGGCAGCGGTGATTACGGAAAATCCGCTCCCGACGGCTGAACCGGAGCCTGCGAATGCAGCCTCACAGCCAATCCCTACGGCTGAACCCCTACCCGCACCTATACCCATGCAAGAGCAAATTCCCGTAACTGCAGCTGCGGCAGCGACTGCGGCGGCAAAACCCAAGAAGAAAACCCACGCCGTTCCTATAATAATAGCGGCGGCTGCGGTTCTGCTGATAGCTTTCGGGCTGGTGGTGTATTTCTTCTTCCGCACCGACTTTATGCATACGGTGATGGGTGACGAGGGCTATGCAAAAAGCGTTATGGACAATACCGTGCAGCAGCTTTCGTCAAATATTGATTCAAAGCAGATATCAAGCGCATGGAATTCTATGTCATCGGCTTCCTCAGGCTCTTCCGCCGCCGAAGCGTATTATGACGTTCTGTACAACGAATACGGCAGTACTTCCTACTATTATGACGGCTATAATCTCGGCAATGAGATTATTTCTGTCGCAAACAGCTTTTCCGCTATCGGCGAGGGCAGCGGTATCGAAACAAACCTGTCCTTGACCGCCGATATAAACGACAGCGCCATTGAATCCGTCAGTGATTGGCTGGGCGGTTATTTTAGCGCCGACGACATAAAGTCGCTGACAGGTCTGTTGGATAAATATTCCGCCACATTTGCGGTAAAGCGCTCTGACGACAACATTCAGATGTCCGGTAAGCTGAATTCCTCCGATGCCGCTCTGCTTGAAGCGAACCTGTACTACGGCTCTGACGGAAAGTGCCTCATAGCCTTGCCGGGACTTACCGACAAGACCCTCTATGTGCGCCTGCCCGAATTTGTCAACACGGAGGAAAGCGAAGATAACTTCGAGGAGATTTCAAAGCTTCTGTCCAAGCTTTATGAAATATTCAAGAAGTACTACAAGGAAGCTGACATCAGCTATGGCGAAGGCGGCAATTCCATTGGCAGCATTGAGTTTGAAGGCAAGCTTGTGACGGTGGAGTTTGACAGTGACGCTCTCGCCGAAATGCTGGAAGAAATGATTGAGGAAATTGAGGACAGCGATGTTTTTGCTGAATATTTCGGCAGCGTCAAACTGTCGGGTCTGACCGATTATGTAAAGAGCGCCGATTGTTCGCTTAAGCTGGAAAACTATATCGACAGCCGCAACACCGTAAAGGGCTTTGGGGCAAAGCTTTCCGTTAAGTCCGACGGTGAAAAGCACAATGTTTCCATGCTGTATATTTCCGGTGATGACGGCTATGCCGCAGAATTGAAGAGCGACAGGACGCTGTTGTTCAGAATGACAGATGTCAAGACCGACAGCGCAAGCGGCAGGCTGACTATCGAAATTCCTGTAACAATCGGCAGCGAAACCTACGGCAACACGCTGAAAATTGATTATTCCGATGTAAAGATTGAAGAGGTCATGGGTTCAAAGATACCGGTGGGAAAATACACCGTGATGCTCAACAGCGATTTTATCAAATCAATGAGCGGCAGCGAGAGCGTGAACATCGGCGGCGAAAGCGTGAGCGTTTACGACCTGGTAAAAGACACGACGCTTACGGTCAACGTATCGCAGGCGAACGGCGGTATCGCCGAGGAAATCGGTATCAGCAACAAGTACATAGGCGATATTTCGCTGAAAGCAACCACTTCACCTGCTCAAGGCGACATCTTCACCGGGTCGGAAGATAATGCGGTTGATATTATTTCCGAGAGCAGCGGTGACAGCTTAACGGAAATTGAAACCGATGTCCTCAACAGCCTTATAAACATTGCTCAGTCGAACGAGGACAACGAAAGCCTGTTTGATTTAGCCGGTTGTTCCGTTGACAATCTTAATCGCATGAAGAGTTCTCTTGAATATGACAAAATCGTTGAATCGGTAAAGGACACGCTGGTTATTGACGGGTATACCGTTGTGGGCTGTTCAAAAGACGCGGTTGATGTTGTTATACCGGATATCTTTACTGCGATAGGGTACAATGCTTTTGGTGACTGTACCAAACTAAGGTCTGTTACTATTCCGGACAGTGTGACTGAAATAGGATCGTTTGCATTCTCCGGCTGTTCATCTCTCAAATCAATAACAATACCGGACAGCGTGGAGAACATAGGGGGCAATGTATTCTACGGCTGCACATCTCTCACATCAATAACAATACCTAACAGCGTGGGAAAAATAGGGAATAATGCATTCTATGGCTGCACATCTCTCACATCGATAACAATTCCAGACAGTGTGACTGAAATAGGGTATAGTGCATTCTACGGCTGCACATCTCTTAAATCAATAACAATCCCTGACAGTGTGAAGAAAATAGGGTGGTCTGCATTTGAAGAATGCTCATCTCTCAAATCAATAACAATCCCATACGGTGTGACTAATATAGATCAGGATACATTCTCCGGCTGCACATCGCTCAAATCAATAACAATACCCGACAGCGTGAGGAATATTGGGAGCAATGCATTTAGAGGTTGTCACTCTCTCACCTCAATAACAATACCGAACAGTGTGAAGGAAATAGGGGAGAGTGCATTCTACAACTGCTCATCTCTCACATCATTAACAATCCCAGACAGTTTGACTGAAATAAGGTCGAATGCATTCGGAGTATGCTTCTCCCTCACATCAATAACAATTCCAAACAGTGTGACTTATATATGGGACGGTGCATTCATCGGTTGTTCATCTCTCAAATCAATAACAATACCCGACAGTGTGACTTATATAGGGAGCTTGGCATTCAGTGCCTGTGACTCACTCAGTCGTATAAACCTACCGGATACTGACATTTGGATAGCGTCCGATGCATTTTTATATTGCCCAGGCTGGAACGGCTGATAAATCACAACAAAACAACAAAACCGAGGGCAGAAATGTCCTCGGTTCGTTTTTGCAACTGATTGATTTTACAGACCCTTTGAGGCGGGCGTTATCACTTTATTTCGTCGTCCTTCTTTTCCTCTTCGGCAGGCTGAGCCGCTTCTTCCTCGGCTGCGGCGGGCTTTTCGGGGAGCTTAGCGCCGCACTTCGGGCAAAAGGAATTGTCGCTCTTGGTCTTTGCGCCGCATGTCGGGCATGTAATCTCCTGACGGAGATCGTCCAGACGGTTGTTGATTTCGGAGAGCGTTTCATAGAGCTTGTCGATCTCCTCAACCTCTGCCTCGAACAGCGAAGAGTCGGCGTTCTCTGCTTTCTTCATCTCGTATGACATCTGACCCAGCTTCTCAAAATGTGCCTTGATATCGCCGGTGATCTGCGACTCCTTAATCTTCAGCTTGGTGAATTTAACCGCTTCGTCGGTTTTCTTTCCTGCTGTTGCGGCAGCGGACTTAGTGGTATTGATAACATCATCAAAAAAACTCATTGGGGAAAACTCCTTTCAAAAATCAAAGAATTTCGGGAACAAGTCCCATAAATGAATTATATCACAAAGTTATATGAAATGCAATAGCTGTTTTGAAAATTTGCGCAAAAATCAATCCTTCGCCGGGTGCTCCTGACCTCTGGTCAGTACTCCGATAAACTCGGGCCCTGCGTTGCAGGATACGACAACGCCGCATTTTTCCACCATAGCAGGCCCGTAACCCAGCTTCTTTGTCATTTTGTCGATAAATTCCTTTTCGCAGTCGGGTCGTGTGGTGGTGACAACGCACCACGGCGTTTCGGGGATTATTCTTGAAGCTATGGTTTCAACCGCTGCGTCGATAATCGCCTTTTCGCCCCGTGCCTTGCGAATAACCTCGGTCTTTGCCGCCCCGAGATAGATCAGCGGCTTCAGTCCCATAAGCTCCCCGAGGAAGCTTGCGGCGGCGCTTATTCTGCCGGATTTCTTCATGTGGCGCAGTTCAAAGCCGACTATGTATGCGTCGCTGTGCTTGCCCCAGTCGTCGAGATACGCCGCAACGCTCTCTGCGGTCTGACCCGCTTCCAGCTTCTTGCATGCTTCAATAATGGGATAGCCGTAGCCCAGCGTGTAGTTCTGTGCGTCGATAACGTAAATCGTGAGATCCTTCAGCTCGTCTGCGACATTGCGCTTTGCAAGCTCGGCATTCGAGCAGGTCTGCGAGCCGGCAGCGTTGATTACGTCCACAATAATTGTGCGCACGTCGTTCTCGTACAGTTCGCGGAACTTGTCCTCAAACTGTATTGCGGTTATCTGGGAATGCTTGGGTATTTCCTGCTGCTCTTTCAGTATCTTGTAGAACTCCTCCGGCTGAATATCCTTTCTGTCGGCGTAGCTCTTTCCGTTGATTGTCACCATGAACGGAAGAATTTCCAGAAGTTCCTTGTAGCGCTCCTCGTTCTCTTTGGAGATGTCGCAGCCGCTGTCCGTAATTATCCTGATCGTGTTGTCCATAATATTCTCCTTTATCGGCGGATTATTCCGCATTATTCCAGTCGAATTCCCTAAGTCTGCCCTTGTTTTGCAGCTCCGGGAAGTTCCATTGCCTCAGCACCTCGTAAACGCCTATCGCCACGCTGTTTGAGAGGTTCAGACTGCGCAGCGTTTCTCTCATCGGGATACGCACGCAGCGCTTTTTATTCTCGAAAAGCAGGCGTTCGGGCAGTCCTGCGTCCTCTCGCCCGAAGAACAGAAAGCTTCCGTCCGGGTAGCTGACATCGCTGTATGTGTTCTCAGCCTTTGTCGAGAAGAAGAAATACTCCCCGTCGTTTTGCGCAAAGAAATCCTCCAGTCCGTCATAATAGGTGATATCGAGGTAATGCCAGTAATCAAGCCCGGCTCGCTTCAGCTGTTTGTCGTCCGGCGTGAAGCCCATTGGCTTAATGAGATGAAGTCTTGCGCCAGTGACAGCGCAGGTTCGTGCGATATTGCCGGTGTTCTGCGGTATTTGCGGTTCCACCAGCACTATATTGAGTTCCAAGCTGTGTTGCTTCCTTTCGGTGTCGGCTGCTGCGATTAACAGCGCATTACTATTGTAGCATATTCCCGTGGTTTTTGCAATAGCTTTTTACAATATAAATTGTTTTGCGGTTAAAAGCCACTGGCTGCGAATTACACAAAAACCGCAGGTGAAGTGCAGAAAACTATGTAAGTAGTGCTGATTGACTTTCGACAAAAACAGGAGTATAATTATATTCGTTTGACGTGCAAAAAGAAGAATAAAAAGGAAGGCAGAATATGTTAAAAAAGTACATAAGCGATCTGAAAACGGAGTTCAGGGGTTATAACGGCAAAAAGCTGACGCAGGATCTTATGGCGGGGCTTACCGTTGCGGCGGTGGCGCTTCCGCTGGCGCTGGCGTTCGGCGTAAGCTCGGGTGCCGACGCAGCTTCCGGACTTGTGACTGCGATAGTTGCCGGAATAGTTATCGGCGTGCTGTCGGGCGCTTCCTATCAGATATCGGGGCCTACGGGCGCTATGGCGGCGATACTCCTGTCGCTTTCGGCAAAATACGGCATAACAGGCGTTCTTACCGCCGGATTTCTGTCCGGTGCGATATTGATAATTGCGGCTCTCTGCCGTGTGGGAAAGCTTGTAAGCTATCTTCCCGCACCGGTAATAACCGGGTTTACCTCGGGCATAGCGATAATTATTGCGCTGGGGCAGATAGACAACTTCTTCGGCACAAAGTCCGTGGGAGATAACCAGATTTCAAAAATATGCTCCTATTTTACCGGGGAGGGAAGCTTTAACCCTAACTGGTGGGCAGTCATGTTCGGCGGACTTGTGGTGCTGATCATGGTGATTTACCCGAAAAAATGGAATGCGGTTGTTCCGTCCTCCCTTGTGGGAATAATCGCTGCGCTTATTGTCAACATGGTGTTTTTTGAGCAGGGAACCGTTGCTGAGGTGGGCGCTATTCCCAGCAGCCTTATCACAGACGACAGCATAATCCGCAAGGGCTTTGACCTTGAGAATATCACCGGCCTTATCATGCCTGCTGTATCCATTGCGGCGCTGGGAATGATCGAAAGCCTGCTGTGCGGTGCGAGTGCGGGAAAGATGAAGGGCGAACGCCTTGATGCCGGCCGCGAACTTGTGGCGCAGGGCATAGGCAACATGATTATACCGCTGCTGGGCGGCGTTCCTGCGACTGCCGCAATTGCCAGAACCTCTGTCGCGATAAAGTCAGGCGGACAGACAAGACTTGTCAGCGTGTTCCATTCCGTGGTGCTGATACTTTCGATGTTCCTTCTCGGCGGCGTAATGAGCCGCATTCCTATGGCTGCGCTTGCCGGAGTGCTTATGGTGACAGCATTCAGAATGAACGACTGGGCGGCGATAAAGAGCATTTTCAAGAAGAAGTTCAAGTCCTCTATATCACAGTATGTCATCACAATG
>CAYRLM010000089.1:0-8780 GCA_964425035.1 uncultured Ruminococcus sp. | reverse complement strand
GCTCTGCCCCGCCCCCGCCAGCCTTTTGAAAAAGGCTGGATCGAAAACTTTTATTACCGCTGCGGCGGGGTTTTCACAACAAAAAAATTTCCCCCTGCTATCACAAGCAGGGGGTCTTATTTAATACTTACATTTCAATGACAATATCGTTATCAGCCTTCAAAATACTGTCGAGGATAAGCTTGCCGTCAATCTTTTCGCCGTTGACGGTCACGCTCTTCACGCCGTGTTCAGAGCCGTTCGGGTTCTTTACGGTGACATGAAGCTTCTTGCCGCGGAAGGTCTTATCCATGGTGTACTCCTTCCACTCGGACGGAATGGACGGGTCGATAACTATACCCTTGGTTTCGGGGTTAAGTCCCAGAATACCCTCCGTCGTTCCTACCATAACGGTGGAAGCGGTTCCTGTCAGCCAATGAACATGCGCACGTCCCGCAAACGGACTGTCCTTGCCCTCTACAAACTGACCGTAAACATACGGCTCAAGCACTCTGTGCTCTGCGTTGTCGTTGTAGGTTGCAGGAGCAGCTTCCGTCCAGTACTTGTACGCGCGGTTGCCGTGACCCAGCTTCGACTCGGCAAGTATCAGCCAGCCCTGCGGCTGTGAGAAAATACCTGCGTTCTCCTTGGTGCATTTGTTGAAGCACTGCATGAGTGCGCCGGGGAAGCCGTGCTTTACATAAGGCGGATACATTACCATTGCGCCGTAAGGTGTGTTAAGCTCACGCTCAACGCTGTCCATAGCCTTTTCGCCCTGCTCCTTGGTCGCAAATCCGGAAATAACAGACCAGCTCTGCGGATTGAGCCACATGGAAGCCTCCGGGTCGGTGCGCTGACCGATAACGGTGCCGTCCTCCTTGTAGCCTCTTATCCATCTGTCCTCGTTCCAGCATGCGGAGAGGATTGTGTCAAGCTTAGCCTTGATTTCATCAAGGTACTTTACATACTCGGTATCGTTCTTCTCAACGGCGTAGGTACGCAGTATCTTCACCGCATAAACAAGCTGGAATGCAACGAATGTGGACTCGCCCTGCTTGCCGAGGCGCAGACAGTCGTTCCAGTCTGCGTGCAGACCTGCCGGCATTCCGTGGTTGCCGAGGTGGTTCATGGAGAAGTCTATCGCTCTCTTGAGGTGGTCGTATACCGTTCCCTTTTCACCGTCGTTTGCATAGAATATCTCCTCGTCGAGAAATGCGCTGTCGCCGCTCTCGGAAACATACTTGTACACAGTCGGGAACAGCCACAGAGCGTCGTCCGCACGGTAGCTGGGGTGACCCGTCTGCTTTGCGTAAACGGAGTTCTCGTCGTTCTCGTCGGGGTGATTTTCCTGACCTGCCTTGTGGTCGTACTTTACCAGCGGCAGACCTGCGCCGTTTGTCACCTGAGCGGACAGCATGAACTCTATCTGCTTCTTTGCCATTTCGGGAGCGAGGTGAATAATGCCCTGAATATCCTGAACGGTATCACGGTAGCCGAAGCCGTTTCTAAGTCCGCAGTACTGGAACGAAGCGGCTCTCGACCAGATGAACGTGATGAAGCAGTTGTATGCGTTCCATGTGTTCACCATGTTGTTGAAGTTTGCGTCGGGAGTATGTACCTGAAGATTGTCGAGCTTTGAGTGCCAGTATGTCTTGAGCGCTTCAAGCTCTGCCTCGACAGTGCCGGGCTTCTCGTATCTGGAGATAATTTCGGTTATCTCCGCCTCGGTTTTCTGTCCGCCCAGAACATAGGTCAGCTCCTTGCTTTCGCCGGGCCGGAGTACGATATCGCTCTCCAGTGCGCCGCAGGAGTTGGTGTTGTAGTTGAGGTCGCCTTTAAGCCCCTCCTCAATGCCCTTGGGGTTGGCATAGCTTCTGTAAGAGCCTACAAATGCGTCACGGTCGCCGCAGTAAGCGTCAACCTTTGCCGCAGCAAGACCGAGGAAGCGGCCGCTGTTGGGGTTGTAGATCTCGTTCTGCATCTGGTGGATATAATTGCCCTTGAAATAGGTGCGTGTGATGAACAGGGTATACTGGAGGTTTACCTGATCCTGCTCGTAGTTGGGGTCGTTCACGAACTCGCAGTAACCCGTAACGGCAAGCTTCTTCGGCTTATCCGAGGTATTTGTCACCTTTGCCGCCCATACCTCGTATGTAGCGCCCTGCGGAACGTAATAGGTCACCTCGGACTTAACGCCCTTGTACTCGGAGGTGATAACGGTGTAGGCAGTACCGTGGCGGCATTCGCTCTTGTATTCATCGAGCGGCTTGCACACGGGCGCCCATGAAGCCGACCAGTACTCGTTGGTATCAAGGTCGCACAGGTAAACATAGCGGCCGGGGGTGTCGTTTGCAACGCCGTTGAAGCGGTAGCGGATAACACGTCCGTTAGCGCCGCTCTTTACGAAGCTGTAACCGCCTGCGTTGTTGGAAATGATAGCGCCGTACTCGGGGTCGCCGAGATAGTTTGCCCATGCGGACGGTGTGTCCGGGCGGGTGATGACATACTCCTTGTTGAGTTCGTCGAAATGTCCGTAGTTCATTGGTTTTCCTCCATATTATCTGCCGCTGTGAGGCGGTTAGTGCATTGACGTCCCCGCAAGCGCAGGAACTTGAGGCATGATACCCTGTATATATTATAACATATAACGTTTACATTTCAAGGGCGGTAATTTGTACAATTTTTTTCGTATTTTTTTGTACAGATATAACAAAAGCCCTGTCGGATTACCAGGCAGGGCTAATTTTGCGGAAAAGTTTTGTTTACGAAGCAGACATAAGACCACCGAAAACAAGGGTTTTCCCCCGATTTGCGGACGATAGTCCGCGAATAAAGAACGGCGAAAAAACCTCGTTGGGGCTTTTTCGCCGATCTAACCGAATTATTCCTCGGGAACGAGAACGGCATAGTTGCCCTCGTCACGCTTGTAAACAACGTTCACAATGCCGGTGTCGGCATTCTTGAACATGAAGAATGTATGATCCAGCAGGTTCATCTGGAGAATAGCCTCGTCAACGGACATCGGGCGCAGGTGGAATTTCTTCTCGCGAATGACCTCGTACTCGTTCTCTTCGGGCTCGGGAGCAAGTCCCTCGAACGCACCGGAACGCAGGCTCTTCTCGACCTTTGTCTTTTGCTTTCTTATCTGGCGGATAACACGGTCTACCGTAACGTCAAGAGCGTCGTTCTTGTCCTTTGCGGATTGCTCGGCACGGTAGATAATGCCGTTATATTTAACCGTAAGCTCAAGAATTATCAGCTCCCGGCGCTCGTCAAGCGTGATTTTAGCCTCCGCCTCCTCCGGGAAGAAGCGGTCAAGCCTTGCGCTGAGCTTCTGTGTGGCGTAATCCGTAAATGACTGGTTAATAGTGAGCTTCTTTGCGGTGATGGTAACTTTCATAAAAATCATTCCTTTCGGGCGTCGGGAACGCATTCCCTAAACCTAGAACTTTATGACAAACCCATAGGGTTCATCTGTATACATTGTATCATATTTATCGCAATTATACAAGTACCTTTCGGAAATTTCTCCTTTTTTACACATTTTGCACAAAGCTGTATGTAAACTTTGAACAATAAAGGAACACACAAAACGGAAAATCCGCTTTTATTCAAAGGTTATATTAACATCTCTGTTATGCTTTGCACAGTCTGTCAGGTAAAGGTTTATAAGCGTCAATTATTTTATAATGATTTGTCAAGCGATTTTGCTTTACAATTTTCTTACAATACGCAAAACGGGAGCTGCTAAAATGCAGCTCCCGACAGCTTGTCGAAAAAATCTCATTTTGCCTGCGAAGCAGGCATTTGAAATCCGTTTTTTGCCTCAGCTTAAAGGTGACTGCGTCGACCTGACCAAGGCAAAAAACACTTCTATCCCAGCAAGTGTACTGGCAACGGCTAACGCCTTATGCCTTACTCGCGCAGCTGGGATGTTTCGGCGGGCAACACGATGTTGCGAAGCCGAAACCAAAAGTGCGGCATGGATGCCGCACAACCAAGTTTCGGCTAAAAGCTCCCCAACGGGGCTTTTTCGACGGTCTGACAGGAGCTGCTAAAATGCAGCTCCCCGAAACTCTGTGCGTACTCGCCTTATATTTTCACAAACTCCGGCTTTCTCCCCTTGAACACGGCGTAATATCCGAACCCTGCCTCTTTCAGTATATCCTCTGCCCTGCCGAACTCCCATGCGTAATGCTCCGCCTTGTGTCCGTCCGAGCCGACGGTGATTATCTCGCCGCCAAGCTCCCGGTAGCGCCGCAGAACATCGGGGTGCGGGTGAGCGTAGCCCAGCCCGTATTTCAGCCCGGCAGTGTTCAGCTCTATGCCCTTGCCCATGGAAATAAGCGCTGCGAGTATCTCGTCCAGCAGCTCCGCAAAGTCCGCAGGGCGGTAGCTTTTCGCGCGGCTGTAACGCACGACATAATCAAGATGACCGTACACGTCGAAGTCGTCAAACGCCCTTATATTCGCCAGAATGCTCTCGAAATACCGCAGAATGCCGTTGTAATCGCCCTGCCTGTCGAAATACTCCGGATAATACGGGTCTGTTCCGTCCACCAAATGAGATGAGCCGATAACAAAATCGAAATCCCACTCGGAAACATATTCCCGAAGCCGGGGCGCAAGGTAGTCCATCAGCCCAAGCTCCACACCGAAAAGCACCTCAATGCTCCCCCGAAACCGCTCCCGCAGCCGCATAAGCCGCTCGCGATATGCGGCGGTGTCCAGAATAAACTCGCCGCCGGGGTAATCTAAATCCATATGCTCGGTAAAGCACACCGTCCTTATTCCTCGGCTTATCAGCGCTTCGAGTGCGGTTTCCATCGGCTGGTCGCTGTCGGAGGAAAAATCGGTGTGGGTGTGAAAATCAGCCGTTATCATCGCTGTCCTCCGCAGTATCCGGTGTATCCTCCTGCGCCTGTGTGCCTGTTTCCGCTTTCATGGAGCGGATATCGTTCAGCAGGCTGTTGATATCCTCTCTGGTGTGGACGGTTTGCTTGTGCTCCTGCTTCTTCCGCTGTTCGCTGCGTATAGCCGCAGCAAGTATCGCTCCGGCCTCGGCGGCGGTTCTGTCCCTCTCTGTCTGTTCGGGAGAGGGCGCAGGCTCTTCCTTTATCGGGGCGTATTCCTCGTCAAGCACAACCTTTCTGTCCGCGCGGCGGTTGATGGTGTTCAGCGCAGCGCCCGTGCCGAGAAGCACCCAGAACATCGGCGCAACGGATACCACTGAGTCGTTAAACATACCTGCGGCGAGATAGCCCACAATTCCCAGCATGACCGCCGCACCCATTATCTGCTCGGGGCGGTAGGATTTTTTCAGCGCATACAGCCGCAGGCTGTCCACCAGATAGAACACCGCAACAGCAAGGAACGCAACAAGCGCAATAAGCCCGTTGGAGAAGAATATCTGGAGATACAGGTTATGCGGCTTATCCACGGTGATGTAGAAACCCTCGTCATACTGCTCATATGTATAATACTTCGCCAGCACATCGTTCTGCGGGAACACATAGGCGAACGTATCCGCACCGTAGCCCTTTATCAGGCACTTGCTCAGCAGCGGCAGCGTTCTTGACCAGATATAGCCTCTTGACGAGCCGAGAGTTTCCTTGCCCTCAAAGCCGATATAGTCGGCGTTGACGGGAATAACCGCGTCGGCGGTGCGGTAGTTTATCATCTCTATTTTCTTCTTGCCGAGCAGGTCGAAGAACAGGGAGTTCTCCTCCTTGCCGTAGAAGTTCAGCGCAATTACGTCACGGACATAGCCCTGTGAGGAAGCCTCGGTGCGCAGGTAAACGTCGTCAAGCGTGCCGGGGAAGGAATAGGTGAGAATGCCGGGAAGCGGAGTTTCTGCGTCATCTTCCGTGAAATAAAGCATATTATAGTCCGGGTCGTATTCGATATAGACGGATACTCCGCCGAGGTCAGCCACAACAACTCCCACCTCGGACGATTCCAGACTGTAAAGCCCGTCATCGGAATATTCCTTGCCGAAGCCTCCGTCAACGGTCAGGTTTCCGTCGGAGTCGGGAGTATATGCGACGGTGACTGTGCCTGCGGTGACGGTGAAGGTCTTTGCGGCATAGTCTGCGGATATGCTCAGCTTCGAGTATTCGTCCTCAAAGCTGTATGCGTAATGCGCATTGACGGCTTCTCCCGAGGAATTTGTGAACGTGTAGTCCGTTCTGTCGGCGTCATAGCCCACGGTGACGGTATCCGTCTGTCCGGTCAGCACCAGACTGCCGTCCGCAGGGGTGGAGATTTCACGCAGCGGCAGCTTTGAATAAAGGTCGCCGTCCTCCTCGGAGGCAGGGAGGAAAAGTCCCACGGCGTCGCTCACCAGTGAGGGAATACGGGAGAACATCTGGTTGTTCAGCGCAAAATTCGCCGCCACAAGCACTGCCGCCGCCGAAACGACAAGTATAACGCAGGGCTTCCAATGCTTCGCTATCTGACGGGCGAACAGGACAATTCCCACCACAAGCGCCGCAGCGACAGCGACCAAGCCGCTTCTTGCCGCAGAGCCGACAAGCAGGAATATCGCCATAGCGTCAAACGCAATGCACAGCACACGCTGAAGCTTGTTTTCGGCATACATCGCCATAACGGTCAGCAGCGGCACGGTAAGTCCCGTGAAGCTGCCCATGTAGTTGCTGTGGTAAAGCGTACCGTTGGCGAGCTGCTGGGCGGTGTAGAAGCCGTCCGAGGAGATGTTCCCGCGAAGGCTGCCCTCCGAAATAATTCTGACGAACCAATCCTGCTGGAGCAGATTATGTCCCGTCACCTGCGACACACCGAGAACGAAGTTCACGCCCACGCAGAAGAACAGCCCGTACATCAGGAACCTAAAGTTCCCCGAGGTGCGGAACGCATACATCGAAAACAGGAACAGAACGAAATAGCATGCGGTAGTCCAGAAGCCCTCCGCACGGTCGTATACGCCAGAAAAGGCTATATCGCCGTATTCCGACATTGCGGCGGAAACCAGCGCCATAACCACATATACCGCCGAAGCGCCGACATATATCAGCGAACGCTTCTCAATGCGGCGGAACAGCGACAGGCAGCATATCAGCGCCATAAATATCATTATAATGGCGATTACTATGACCGCAAGCGCCTTTCCCTGCGAATAGACATCTATCAGCTGATAGGAGGTGCCGTCGTCGCCGGTTATCTCGGTGCCGCCGAAGTACGTATAGGTCTGCTTGAAATCGGTTGTCACGGCGGTTATCCGCAGAATGACCGGGATAAGCGCCAGTGCGATGATTGACGGCAGAAACATGGCAAGCGCCATCAGGTCGGTTTTTGCTTTGTTGTTCATGTTGTATTTCTCCGGTTTGTATGGTTTTGTTCTTTTCTTTTTTGCGGGAAGCTTTTCCTTGTTCATAAAGCCGCTCAAAGCGGTGCGCAGCAGTATCGAGATATCGAGAAAGAAGCTCCAGTTTTCTATGTACTGCACATCGTATTCTATCCGCTTTTCGATAGAGGTATCGCCTCGGTAGCCGTTTATCTGCGCCAATCCGGTAATACCGGGCTTCACTTGGTGCTTAATCATGTACATGGGAATTTTGTCCTTGAAATCATTCACATAGAACGGTATCTCCGGACGAGGCCCCACAAGGCTCATGTCGCCTTTAAGCACGTTTATCAGCTGCGGCAGCTCGTCTATCGAGAATTTGCGGATAAATGTGCCGAAGCGTGTGCGGCGGGGGTCGTTTTCCGTTGACCATGCGGTGTCCTTTTCGGCGCTGTCGCGCATGGAGCGCAGCTTGTACATGGTGAATGTCTTTTTGTTCAGCCCCACACGCTGCTGCTTGAATATCACATGCCTGCCCATGGTAAGCCTTATCACAAGCATACTTGTCAGCAGCACGGGAGAGGTCAGCACCAGCAGCACCAGCGAGCCTACGATATCCACGGTGCGCTTGAGCGCCGCATTGCCGATATTGTCCAGCGGAATGCGGCGGATATTCAGCAGTGGGATATTTCCCACCACGTCCACCGACGGCGAGGAGGACATATATTTATATATGCTCGGTATGACCGAAATTTTCGTGCCGGTAAGCTCGCATGCCTCCACCGCTGCGGCAAGGCTTTCGCTTTCGCTGCTGCCGAGGGCGCACACCACCTCGTCGTAGCTTCGCTCCTCCAGCACGCCGAGCAGTCTGTCCATGCCGCCCAGCAGCTTCGCCCCGGGGAGCGGCGTATCCGCAACGCAGCCGGCACATTCCAGCCCCAGCCAGCGCTGCTCCCGTATTGTGCGCAGATATTCCCTCGCCGCCTCGCCGCTGCCCACGATAAGGACATATTTGCGGTTATAGCCGCTCTCTCGGAATTTTCTGAGCGTCTTTCGCAGCACAAATCGCTTGACTGTTACCGCCAAAAAATCCAGCGCCAAAAATATGACAAGCGCCCAGCGTGAGAAATTGAATATCCTTATGACATAAAGCAGGGCGATAAGCGCCAGACCGTCCAGCAGGAACGCCCCGAACAGCCGTCCCAGCTCCGTGGCGAAGCCCTTGCTCCTGAACGAACCGTACAGTCCCATGCAGCCGTATGTGATAAGCTGCACGGGAATAAATATCAGCGCCAGCCGCAGATAATCGGTGAACGGGTAGTTGCGGTCGAACTCCAGCAGCTCAAACACCAGCAGATAAGCCGCCGCCACCGCTGCCAAAGCCGCAGCAGCGTCCGTCAGGACGTTTATGCGGTTAAGCAGCCGTTGATTTTCTTTTATCATTTTGTTTCCTTATTATCAGACTGCAAAAGCAGCGGAATTTTAGAATATCATTATG
>CAYRLM010000088.1:0-8854 GCA_964425035.1 uncultured Ruminococcus sp. | reverse complement strand
ATGACAAGAAGTATAAGCTGCGGAATAAGCGTTTCAAGGCAGCCGTAAATTCCGAGTACGTCAAGGAAGTCGTTTGTGGGTATCCATGAAAGCCAATCCGGATATGTCGGCGTGATTACATTGCCCTCAATCAGCTCCTTAATTCCCGCACCGAGGAACGAAATCGACATTACGAACATAAGTACGCTTGTCGCAGTAAAGAAAGGCTTAATCGGAATTCTGACGCTGAGAAGATGTATGGCAAGATAAACAAACACCAGACAAATGCAGCCGATTGCAAATCCCATCCATACCGAGCTTATGTTGTCCTCCGAAAGCATAGGCTGGAAGAAAAGCACAACCTCCGCACCCTCTCTGAACACCGCAAGAAACGCCGTAAAAGCAAGCGCAAACACGCTGCCTTTTTCGGACGACCTCTGAGCTTTGCTTTTTATGTAAGCCGTCCATGCGTCGGTTTCTGATTTAGAAAGCATCCAGTTGCTGACATAGTAAAGAACCGCGACAGCCGTAAGCGCCGTAACACCCTCGATAATTTCCTGCGAAGCGCTGTTGGCGAGCTTAATAGCGTCAAGCAGCCATGCAAGAATAAAGCTTGCGACAATGCCCACAACCGAACCGACATAAACAGGGACAGCCGCCTTTCTCTTCTTGGTGCGGTCGCTGCCTGCCGATTTCTGAAGATACGCTATAATTGCTCCGACAATCAGTATAGCCTCAAAACCCTCTCGGAGCATAATCGAAAAGCAGGCGATAAACGTTGCGGTTGCCGCAGACGTGCTTGTTGACGAAGTTGTCGTATCGGACGAGCCGCTGTCCGAGGATACGCCGTCAAGCTTGTTTGCGTCCTCGCGAAGCATATCGGAAAGCTTGTCCGCCTGCGCCGCAAAATCCTCATAAGAGCCGTTTTTCTTGGCAACAGACTTCGCCGATGAGAACTGAAGCTCCATTTCCGTCTTTCTAGACCCCGAAATGTAACCCATGGCGACACGTTCAAAGCCCGTGGTTTCGTAATAGCCGTAATACGCGTCGTTAATACCTTTCCATGCGCCGTCCAAATCTCCCGCTTCAAACATTTCTTTTGAAGCGTCTATCAGTATGTCCATAGCGTCGACAACGTCGTTCCATGTTTTTGTTTCCTTGACATTTTCCTTATACGACGCCCATGTCGGCTCATACGACGTTTCCGCAAAAGCGTTCATCCGCACCGCAAAAGTGCAGACAAGCGCCGCCAATATCGCCAGAATATATTTGACAGATAATTTGTATTTTGTTTTTTCCATACCTGTCCCTCCCATTTGAAAAAAGCGTAAGGCAATTCGGTTATTCTACACTAACCAAATACCGGTATATATTGTATCACATCGGTATCATTCGGTCTTATCCGATACTGACATCAAAATCCGCCGTTCTGTCACAAAACTGACTTTACACCGCACAGCTGCGGCCGATATCTTTACCCTGCGTTTCTGTCAAGCATTTCAAGATACCTGTTTCTGTATTCCGACGGAGTACAGCCGTATTCCTTTCGGAATATTCTTGTAAAGTGTGACGGAGAATTATATCCGACAACATCGCTTATGTATGATATTGCAAGCTCGGGCTTTTCAAGCATTTCTCTTGCTTTTTCGCACCTTATGTGATTATGATACCCGAGCATGGTCATACCCGTTGCCTCTTTGAAGGTTCGTATAAGATAGCTTTCATTTACGAACAATTGCTCCGCAACGGCTTTTACAACGAATTTGTCATAATACCCGCTTTCGATAATTTTTTTCGCATTTTCGGCAAGGTCCGACTTTGTTCCGTTCCAGCCTTTTTTGTCCGGGCAGCAGCGTTTGCAGCAGCGATACCCTTTCTCCAGCGCCTCTTCAAGCGATGAAAAGATAACAACGTTTTTGATACAGCTCTTTCTGGTTGCGCAGGAAGGGCGGCATACTATTTTTGAGCGTTTATGTCCGCAATAGAAAACTCCATCGTATGATTTATCCTTTTTCTTAATTGCAGTCCATTCGTCTTGACTCATTGCAGTTCACCTTTATATCCAAAACTCAAAATGCTAAAGGGTCATTTGTTCGGGACATAAGCCGGCACAGGCAGAGTTTCGCCGCCTATACCGTCCGATGTCCGAGGGAGAAATGAAGAAGCACAGATTAGCCGCCGCTAACCCGGCGATATATATTATACCACATCATTCGCAAAACAATATCACAAAATTGACTTTATATCATCAATACGGAAATATGAGGAGATTATTTTACGGATATTCGGAAGCTCCCCGAAACTCTGTACCGCTTTGCGTTCGCAACGGTCGGTTTTATGCCGAGAAGTCGCTTTTTCTCGCTGACATTGCCTTTAGCGTTGGTTTTAAGCTCCAGAAAGCCTGTCATCAGAAAGCAGAGCGCATAAATAATCCCAAAAGCCGCCGCACCCGAAATTCCGCTTTCCTTTATCATAGCTTGCAGAGCGAAGAAAATTATCGCCGAAATCAGCAGCGCCCCGAATGCAGCGCCGAACAATTCTGCCAAAAAGCCGCTCGCTATGCCCGACGGAAATTTCCCCGAAACCCTGCCGTTCTGTCCGTTTATGGCATACAGATAGGTTTTCCCCTTGTATTCTCCTCGCAGAAGATAAACGGGAAACAGCGCATATCGGTACCTTTTCATGCGTATTTTGGTTTTCATATTCTTTATATTGTTGACGCAGACTTCATCAAGCATTTGCTCCGTGTCGCTTTCAAAATTGATGTTGTTTTCCGTCAGACCGCCTGTTTTTCGGTCGATATTTGCTTTCATATTTCCGACAAACAAATCGGTCTGATTTTGTATTCCCCTTACCGCCGATGAAAACATTGCATTTGTCAGAGAAGTGTCGTCCTCTGCTATACGACGTGCGACAGAGGTTCTTGCAGCTTTTTTCGCCTTTAACTCCGCACGCTTGCTCATAAGCTTCACCTCCGTGTCGTATCGCTCCGCCGTATGTCCTATAAGATATACCTTATCAAACGGCTTCAGCTCGCCGTAATCAAAAGGTTCAATTACGTCCATATAATTGTCGTCAATTCTGACAGAAGCGTCTACGGGGATTTTTTCGTAGCTTTCGCTGAAATTGACATTCCGAATACGACCGTCCGCAAGCTTATACGCACATGAGCCGCTTACGTCGCAATCATAAAGCCAGAAAGGCACAAAAAGGCTTGTAACGGATTTGATTTCAAAGCGTTTGCGAAATTGCCTGCGGATATAATTTCCGTATTTCAGAACGCCCATAAAGTTCCTTTCCGCCTCGTGGGGAGAAATTCCGAACGGAATAATATAGTCGGGGTGATAGTTCCCCGAAATTCTGTTTTTCATGACAGAAGTGTTACCGCAATATGCGCAGCAGAATGTCAGCGCATTTTCGTCTGCTACGGTTTCTGCGCCGCAGTCATTGCAGATATACTCGTCATAGCCCGTATCCTCACGCTGTACAGACATTTTTTCGGCAAGCTGTTCATAGGTATAGGCAGAATTGCAGCTGCGGCAATACAGACTGCCGCTTAAATCGTTCAGTTCAATTATTCCGCCGCAGTTCGGGCATTTATTCAGATTTTCGGTTGTTTTCATACTATTCTCACGCTCTTGAATTGGATTGAATTTAATCGGACGAATTCGCATGTTTTGAAACATAAATCAGCACCCACATTCGTGAATGCTGTTTATGTTATTGGGTTTAAGAAGAAAATCACTCAGGTTTAACGTTAAAAGCCGAAATTCCGGGATAAACCGCGCTTGCGCCGAGCTGCTCTTCAATGCGGAGAAGCTGATTGTATTTTGCAACACGTTCGCTTCTGCTGGGAGCGCCTGTTTTTATCTGGCAGGTGTTGAGAGCAACCGCAAGGTCGGCGATTGTCGTGTCCTCGGTTTCTCCGGAGCGGTGAGAAGCAATAGCGGTATATCCTGCTTTATGAGCCATTTTGATTGCTTCAAGAGTTTCGGAAACCGAACCAATCTGATTGAGTTTTATAAGAATAGAGTTGCCGCAGCCGAGAGAAATACCTTTGGAAAGACGTTCGGTGTTGGTTACAAACAGGTCGTCGCCCACAAGCTGAACCTTGCCGCCCAGCTCCTCGGTCATCAGTTTCCAGCCCTCCCAATCTTCCTCGTCAAGTCCGTCCTCGATGGAAATAATCGGGTACTTCTCTGCAAGGCTCTTCCAGTGCGCGATAAGCTCTGCGGAAGTAAACTCCCTGCCGCTCTTAGGCTGCTTGTAAAAGCCCTTGCCCTTTTCGCTCTTCCACTCCGACGAAGCGGCATCCATTGCAATCATAAAGTCCCTGCCGGGTTCATAACCCGCTTTTCTGACAGCCTCAAGAATGGTTTCGATTGTTTCCTCATCGCTTGAAAGGTTGGGAGCAAAGCCGCCCTCATCGCCGACAGAGGTTGCAAGTCCCTTTGCTTTCAGAATAGAAGCGAGAGCGTGGAACACCTCAGTACACTGGCGAAGAGCTTCTCTGAACGACGGTGCGCCTACGGGCATAATCATGAACTCCTGTGTATCTACGGTGTTAGTCGCATGAGCGCCGCCGTTCAGAATATTCATCATGGGAACAGGCAGCTTTGTGCCCTGAATGCCGCCGAGAAAACGGTACAGCGGAATGTCAAGCGACGCTGCGGCAGCTCTTGCGCAGGCAATAGAAACCGCAAGTATAGCATTTGCGCCGAGTTTGCTTTTGTCCTTTGTTCCGTCCGCAGCTATCATAGCCTCATCGACAGCGTATATGTCGGAAGCGTCTTTTCCGACGAGAACTTCGTTGATTACGGTGTTTATGTTCTCGACAGCCTTGGTTACACCCTTTCCGCCGAAGCGGCTCTTGTCGCCGTCACGAAGTTCCAGTGCCTCGAACTCTCCAGTCGAAGCGCCGCTGGGAGCAGCTCCGCGTGCAACGGTTCCGTCTGCGAGGTAAACCTCTGCTTCAACTGTGGGGTTGCCTCTGGAGTCGATGATTTCTCTGCCAATCACCTTTTCGATTTTAAGATAATCCATATCGGTTTCACCTTTCTGCGCCATATAAGGCGGCTTGTATATACTTTTCCGCAATGCGGGAAAACACGTGGTTATGTTTAACTAACTGCCATGCATCAAGAAATCCTCTTACCCTCTTCGCACCATAGAGCAAGAGGAAAACCGACGCTGTTTTTATGTCCATAGGAGCATCAAAACAAAATGACTTGTTCGCATCGGTTAGTAGCTGCTAACCGCAACATTATTTTAGCACATCTTCACAGATAAATCAAGCCATAAAATTATACAAAATTTCACGCATTTTGTTGTGCATTCGGGATATAATCGGGGTAACTTTTGTTTATTTTCCAAAACTCCTTGACAAAATTTCATTCAAGTGATATAATAAATTCGTTCGGTTAGAGATGACTAACCTGCGATTCACATGTGGGTTAGTCTTTCCTAACAATAAAGAAATTTTCGGCGCAAGAAATAAAAAAATCATCGGAAAGGGAAAAGATAATGTTCAAGAATTTATCCGCAAAAACAGTTTTATTTATTGCAATAGCAATTATTGCCTACATGATTTTGGTATATGCCTGCGATTTTCTCGGGTATATTGCGCCCGCAATGTGGGTTCTGGCGACAGCCGCTGCGGCAATTCCCGGAGCAATTCCAATCGTATATTTAATGAAGCTTCGCCGAAATTTCGGAATTTTGACGCTGGTGGGAATTGTATGGGCGGTGCTGCTTATTGCGAGCGGAGAGGTATGGTCGTGGATTATTCCGATATGGTGCATTGCGGCTGCGGTGATTGCCGATATTGTGAGAGTAATTCTCGGCGCAGACAGCAAAAAGGCTATGCGTATAAGCTACCCGATTTTTGCGCTCATGCCGTTCGGACAATTCATCGGTCTGTGGCTCGACACCGATACATACTCTTCCATGGCGGCTGAGGAAATGGGGTCTGACAGCTATGCGGAGGGACTTGTCGCATTTGCGACGCCTGTGGGATTTATCGGCGTAATTGCGGCGATAATCATCTGCGCAGTCGCAGGCGAAATTATTTCGGAATTAAGCCTGCGCCGCACAAAAACCGCCTGACAATACCGCTTTTAAGGAGGACAAAATGTTATTTTCGGAAGATATAAAATTGTTTGAGAAGGAGTATCCTTATCGGAACATTACGGTTGAAGGTGCTTCATTCCGTTATATTTTAACAGGTCAGGCAGAGAAGCCTGCTGTCGTTTTGCTGAACGGCGGCATGAACTTTAGCGAAATGTGGTACAAATATGTTAAGGAGCTAAGTCAATATTGTCGGGTTCTTGCTTTTGATTACCCAAGGGAATTGACTGACGCTGTGGAAACCGCAGACGCTGTTGCAAAGCTTATGGAAAAGCTGGGAATTGACCGTGCTGTTCTTGCGGGAGCCAGCTTCGGCGGATTTATGGCTCAGCTGATTGCCAAAAGACACCCGGAGAAGGTCTGCGGCATGGGGCTGTTTTCTACAAGTGCGCTGACAGAGGCAACAATCAGAAACGGCAGAAAAAAGTATCGCAGTTATTCTATTCTGCTTTGGCTTATGAAAAGGAAAAACTTCAATTACGAAAGGCTGAAGCCAAAATTAATTGCGGCAAGTATGAAGCAAGCAAAACAGGAGAGCGAGGAGAACAAACGGTATATCAAGGATATGCTTGAATATGTGTTTAAGGATTACACAAAGGAGAAGGATATCCACATCACGAGTACAATGGTCAGTCTTATGCGTACAGAACCTTGTCATAAAGAGGATTTTGCCTATCTGAACGGAAATGTCGCTATGCTGCTTCCCGAAAAAGATTTCTTTTCCGAGGAGGAGCAGCGGGAACTGATTAATACATTCCCGGGTGCAAGGCTGCAATATGTGCAGAACGGACACTATGGCTCCGTTTTGGAATGTGAAAAGTATTTTGACGCCATAAAGAACTTGCTTTGAGGGGGACAAAATGAATATAACAGTTATTGCTATCGAATTGATTATTATGTGTGCATTGTTTCTTGCGCTTGTGATGGGTATGCTGCTGATATCGCCGCTAACGTTTATCAGTGACTATCCGCCCGAAATTCAGAAAGAGTATTACCGTTCGCAGAAAAAGGAAGCCACGAAAGAGAAATTAACAATTATTATGATAGTGAAAAAAGTTGTAGCTGTCATCGTATATATGTTTGTATTTGCGTGGATGATGCACATTGCGGGGGCGGAGTCATTCGGGCAGGGCGTTTTACTTTCATATTTTTATATGATTGTCTGGTTTGCATGGGATACATTCTTTATTGACTGGGTTCTTTTTCCGAATATAAAAAGGCTGCGGCTTCCGGGTACTGAGCATATGGACAAAGAATATCATCAAAAGTGGTTTCATATAAAAGTGTGTTTCCCTGTTATTCCTATTGCTGCGGCTGCGGGATTATTAAGTTCGTTAATTATGATTTGGATTTGGTGAATATAAGGAAATTCAAATCAGAATTTAAGGAGGAGATCATTATGAGTATGCTATATTCTGTTCTAAAACTGATTGTCCGAAAGGCAGTCAAAGAAAATAAACACCAGGAGCAGACCTACGAGGATTTTGTCCGTGCCTCTCATGAAATACAGGCAAAGTTTAAGCTGAAGCTGCCTAAGAAGGATGGGTACGAATTTAAGAAGATTGAAACAGGCGGTTTTTCTGTCATTATCGGACATAAGATCGGAACAGATACAAAAAGAGCATTGCTGTATCTGGTGGGCGGCGGAATGCGAAGGTGGCAGATGCCTTCGAAGAAGTCCATGCTCCGCTATATTGAGGAAACGAATCGGGATTTATGGATTCCGCTCTATCCGCTTTTACCGGATTACACGTTTTTGGACGAGGTCAACATGATACTGGACACGCATAGTAAAATGGCGGATAAGTATGGCGCAGAGAATGTCGCATGGCTGGGCTTTTCCGCAGGGGCGGGTCTGATAATGATGTGCGGGCGTCATATCTTAAAGGAAAGACAAGAAATTCCGATGCCTGACGTAATGATTCCGGTTTCCCCGCTCAATATGGTGATCGGCGATGCCACGAGGGAGCGGATGAGGGAGATTGACAAGCGAGATATCACGATGAACGCCGACTATATGACGGAGAAGTTTCCCGTATTTTACAACCATGACGGTACGCTGCCGCCTCATCTGCTCGGAAATGCGGCGGAGGATAACTATACCGGTTTCCCGAAAATCAGGATGTATTTCGGCGGAGACGAGATCTATGCGGCGGAAGCCCCGGAATATGAGGCTGCCTTCCGGCGGTGCGGGGTGAAGGATTTTGATGTACACATAGAGCCGGGATTGTTCCATTGTTATCCGTTCTTTACTTTTGTGAAAGAGGGAAAGCGCGGCGAGGACGAGTTGATTGCACTGCTGAAATAATTGATATGTACCCTCTTTACCTGACATCCGGTAAGGATAATTTGCTTTTTGACGGATTGGAAACAGACATCGTAATCGTTTGGCAAGAAAACAGAGGCAGGAAATAGCAGCAAAAGCGATTTGTACCGTTTGGAGACCGCTGCTCTGAACTGATTTTTATGAATATTTCTCCCGTATTTCCGAACTGCTTCGAATTATTTTAGGGCACGGAAATATTCACACAACGCAGATTTATCCGCACCTTGCCTTTAATCTGAAGTTCTCACGGGTACTGCTCTCGCTCCCCATTTAATGCACCAAAAGAACGTTTCGGCTGGTTTATTCTCGGCGGGAAATTGTGCGTAGCTGTCAAGGAAAACAGGGCAGAAATGAAAGAGTCTGAAAAATAAACTGTTAAAATGAAACGGCAAACAGCATTTGTTGCTGATTTGCTCATCTATT
>CAYRLM010000087.1:0-8992 GCA_964425035.1 uncultured Ruminococcus sp. | reverse complement strand
GCCGAGTGGTGGGGTTTCACCCCACACCCTGACCAGCCTTTTGAAAAAGGCTGGACCGAAAACTTTTATCCCGCTGCGGCGGGGTTTTGTCAAGCCGAAGCGCCTTTTGTTTTTCGGTTTTTTGACGAGATTTTTTGAACCGAAACAACAGCAGCCGCCAATGCACAATCACAAAAAAGTATTCCGTATCACAGTGGCGCATTTTTCCGTTTTCACGAAGTGAAATCGCCGCCCCATATGGCGGCGAAGGAAAAATGCGAGCGTTGGCGGCGGCAGCGGCGAAGCCGCGGATTCAAGCCGCCAATGCGCATAATTCGACGAAAATTCCGCATAATTATAACGGCGGAAAAATCCGCATAAAAAACGAAAGGTGGAATGAGAATGTGGATAGATAAGCTTGCGCTGACGCTGCTGATAATCGGCGGTCTTAACTGGGGTCTTGTGGGAATATTCAGCTTCGATCTGGTTGCGTGGATATTCGGCGGACAGGGCGCAGTACTCAGCCGCATCGTGTATATCCTTGTGGCGCTGTCCGCCGCATGGTGTATCTCACTGCTGTTCCGGGGCGATACGGCTTCGGAAAATGCGGCGTGATAATTTAAGCGCTCCAAGGATACCGAACAGTCGGGCGGTTTATGCTGAGCCGCCCGACCTTAGTTTAAGCCCGAAGAAACATGCGTTTATTTGCGAACCGAAAAATACCGCAATTGCAGTCGGAAATATTCGCCGATATGCACCTAACAGTTGAATTTAGAATACAATATTTGGAAATAAAGTATATGAAACACCAAATACTTATCAAACCAACGCACATGTTTTTGTTAAGTTTGCACGAAAAAAATAAATCACCCAAAAACTTATTGACAAAAGACATAAATCAAGGTATAATATAGACAAATAAAGGAACAGAGTTAATTAAATCTCCGTTCATTTGTTTTGTTTAGTTGTCTCCTTTCTTTTGTTCTACACATAATGATTATTTTACTTTGCAGTCATCTGCGCCCGACCCGTAAGGGTCTTTTTTTTTGCTTTTTGTTTCCCGCAATTTCGGTTGACAATATCAAAAATAGCTGATATAATATAAGTATATTGCAGCGAATATAACTCCCCTGTTTTCTGAAAGGATCGGTAATTATGAAAAAACGAATTCTCAGCATTGCACTGGCGGCTGTGATTTCTGCCGGGGTGTTCAGCGCACCCGTGCAGGAGTTTCTCGGCGCTTCCTCCGTGGCAATGGCGGCGCAGACCGTATCGACACCCACCGCTTCAAGGAGCTCCGGTACATACGCCGTCGCCTCCTCGCTGTCCGTGAAGCTTTCCTCGGGCACATCGGGCGCACAGATATATTACAGCACCGGCAGCGGCTACAAGCTGTATACCGGCGCACTAAAGCTCACCAAAAACACCACCGTAAAATGCTACGCCGTAAAGAACGGAGTAAAGAGCAGCGTAAAATCATACAAGTACAAGCTGACCCCAAAGGTCACTTTCTCCGCCGAGGCAGGCACATATAACTCCGCCGTCACCGTGAAGCTTTCTTCAAAGGTTTCCGGCGTGAAGTACTATTACACGCTGGACGGCAGCAAGCCCACCTCTTCCTCCGCACTGTACACCTCCGGCGGCATTGCAATCAGCAGGAGCGCAACGCTGCGTGTCATGACCTATAAGAGCGGCTGGACGAGCAAGTACTTCTCATACCAATACACGATAAATAACGTCAGCACTGCGTCCTCCGAGAGCATTCTGGACGACTACCGGAGCAAGTACGCTTACAGCACGCTTACCTCTACCCAGAAGAAAGCCTATGCAAAGCTGTTCGAGGCTGCTGCGGCTCATGCCGACAAGGTGGATCTCAGCGGACTCGGCGTATTGTCAAGCGAAATAGACAATATATATTGGGCGTTCGACTATGACAATCCCCAGTTCTTCTGGCTCGGCAACGGGTACAGCTACACCATCATGGGCAATAAGGTGATCAGCCTTTCGATAGATTATTCGCGCACAAAATCCGAGGCGGCGCAGCTTCAATCCAAATTTGACGCTGCCGCACAGAAGATAATAGACAAGGCGCTTCAGGAGGACGGACTTTTTGAGCGTGTAAAGGTGATACACGACGCAATTGTCGATATGACGGAATATACCATAAGCGGGCCCTCTTATATTTCCGAGGCGGACGGGCCGCTGATTTACGGCAAGGCGCTGTGCGAGGGCTATTCCAAGGCGTTCATGTATCTGTGCCAGTCCGTGGGGATACAGTGCATATGCGTTGCGGGCTACGGCAACAATCAGGCTCATATGTGGAATATGCTCCGGCTTGACGGCGAGTGGTACAACATGGACGTAACGTGGGACGACGGCAGCGGATATAACTATTTCTGCATACCTACCAGCGAGATAACAATCGACCACAAATTCAACAACACATTCACCGTCCCCTCAGCCACCGCAACAAAATACAGCTATACCGACGCAATGGGCATTCAGGTATACGATAACGTAAGCGACGCATACAACGGGCTTGTGAAGCAGGCATCGCAGAACTGGAAGGACGGCATATATGACACTACGGTGTACGTTTCCACAAAGACTGTCATGAATTCCCTCATCGCCAAGCTGCAAAAGCAGGCGTTCTTTAACGACCTCAACAGCAGCGGCTGTGACGCGAGCAGCTGGTCAGCAAACTATTCCGACAAAGCGCTGACCCTCTCTCTCAGCTGACAAAGCACCGCAGTGTACATTCCGTAATCGCAAAGGCGCAGAGCGCAGCGAACCATATCAGGAAGCGCAGGGTGTATTCCGCAGCGGCAGGCGTATGCGAGATAACGCCCCGTGGTGCGGAAACAAGCTGCAAAAGCTGCGAGGACATGTTTTGAGATGTCCCGGCGGCGAGAGCAACGGTGACCGCAGCCCCGACAGCGGGAATAACAAGAGGTGCGGCGTTTGTTCCGGCGGCGAAAGCTGCGGCGAGCGCCGCACCTGTTCCGAGTCCGCAGACCAGCGGCGCTGCCCACACCATCAGCCAGCCCAGCGCAAAGTAGCCGCACAAATATTCCGCCAGCAGAAACGCTCCGCCCCAGCCAAGGCGCTGTACAAGCAGCCATGCGAATTCCCCCTGACGGCAGAAAAGGCTTTCGGACGGGTCTGCGCCGACAGGGACGTTCACGGCGAAATATGCCCCGGCTGCCGCTCCCGCCGCCGCAAAGAAAAGCTGGAGCAGCGGCGCACGCCGCCTTGATTTGCGGCGGCAGGCTTGTCCCGAACGAGGGAGCTCCTCGGTTTCGGCGGGGGGAATTTCCGACGCAACGTCGGGTATTATCGGTGTATTCAGCAGTACCGTGTTATCCATGATGTATTCTCCAATGGCTTTTTTGAAATAATATGCGCATCGGACAGGTTTTATACCGCACCGTGCCGGATTTGAGGTATAGTATGAGTTCAACGGAAATTTCAGCGCTGGGCAGAGTGCTGGCGATATCTCGCGAAGCATATTCCGCCGTGGCGAATGGAGAGGAGCAGCTGAATCAGGTCGCAATGCTTGACGCCTTGTCCGCAGCGCTGTCGCATTACGGCAGCGAAAAAAAGCCGCTGGCAAAGTGCCTGCGTGCGCTGAAAGCCGAACTCAGGCGGGCGGGAAAACCGTTCTACCTGCGGATAAAGCCGATGTTTTCAAAGCTTGCCGTTCTGCCGCAATTCGACCCGGAAAAGGCGGCGCTGCATATTCCTGCGATAATATACGGCAACGACAGAATATGTGCGAAGCTGGTGGACGGAGAGGGCGACAAGGCACGCTCCATGGCCGACGCAATGAAGAATTATCCCGGTTTCCTTTGCGGGGAATTCGAGGCGCTGTCGCCCGAACAGTTCTACGATCTGGTTTTCGGCTATTACCCCAAGCTTTATGACGAGCCTTTCATGGAGAAAATGAAAGTGAAATTCAAGGAGAGTTAAGACTATGATAAAGCACATTGTTATGTGGAAATTCCGAGAGGGCGAGCGTGAAAATATGCTGATTTTCCGTGACAGGCTGCTGGCGCTTTGCGGAAAGATACCCGAAATACGCTCAATGGAGGTGGGCATAAACATGAACCCCTCCGACCGCAGCTATGACGCAGTGCTTGTCAGCGAGTTCGACAGCATGGAGGCGCTGAAAGCCTATTCCGTCAACCCGCTTCATGTGGAGGTGTCGGCGTTCTGCAAATCCATACGCACGGATTCGCACAGCGTGGATTATGAGTTCTGAGCGGCTGCGTGTGCGGCACGGATTTCCGCCTGTGTACGACGAAAATTCCCGTGTGCTGATTCTCGGCAGTATGCCCTCGCCGAGGTCAAGGGAGCTGGGATTTTATTATATGCACCCACAAAACCGTTTCTGGCGAATGCTGTCGGCGGTGCTGGGCGAGCCGCTTCCCGCAGATATCTCCGGCAGGAGGAGCATGTGTCTGGCTCACGGTGCGGCTCTGTGGGACGTTCTGGCGGAATGTACCGTCACGGGCGCTTCCGACAGCAGCATATCCGACCCTGTTCCGAACCCTCTTGAGGAGATTTTTCGGGCGGCGGAAATCCGTGCGGTGTTCACCACCGGGAAAAAGGCGCAGGCGTTATACGAGCGCTTTTTCGCAGACTTCCCCGCAGCGGTATGTCTGCCCTCCACCAGCCCTGCGAACCGCACGATATCCGAGGAGGAAATGCTGGAGCAGTATCGCAAAATTGCGGAATTCATAAAAATATAAAAAAAACAGACGGCTCATCACCGTCTGATTTTTTTGAGTTGATTAATACAGTTCTGTGAGAAATTGTGTTAAAGCAGCCATAAGGCTACCCAAAACATCGGTTTCTTTCGAGAATTTACCAACCAATTCCGGGCGAATTACTCGCCTCTCTGCTTTGCGAAGCAGTCGCTGCAGTATACAGGTCTGTCTTCCTTCGGCTCGAAGGGGACTCTTGCAATACCGCCGCACATAGCGCAGGTTGCCTCGTAGAAGGTTCTGCCGCTCTTGCCTGCGTTCTTCTTAGCGTCGCGGCAAGCCTTGCATCTCTGCGGCTGGTTTGTGAAGCCCTTTTCAGCATAGAACTCCTGCTCACCGGCGGTGAACACGAAGTCTGCTCCGCAGTCCTTGCACTTCAATGTGATGTCTGTGTACATAGTCCATACCTCATAAAAAAATATTTGCCCTGGTCGGACTTACACCGACACCTTTGATAAACAACGCTCTGGAAATTAAGCTACCGGGTCATATATAGTCACAGCTCAGGGAAGCTTGCCCTCAGCTTTGTGCGCGCTCTTGTCACCGCATTGTCCACGGATTTCACGCCCACGGACAGTCTTTCGGCTATCTCGGAATATGACATGCCGAGAATTACCCCCTCAATGCAGCGAAGCTCCATGGGTGACAGCAGTGTTTTCATACGTTCGGTGATTTCGGCGGCGTTCTCACGGCTTATCACCAGCTCCTCGGGAGTGGGCGAGCTGTCGGGGATATCCTCCTCCATGTCAAGCTCGGAAAAGCGCTCGTTGCGCCTGTCCGCACGGCTGACTGCGTTCTTCATGCGGTTGGAAACGCACACGGCGGCAAATGTGCCGAAGCTGCCCCTTGCCGGGTCGAACCCGGAGGCGGCTGCGATAAGTGCGTCCAGCCCCTCGCTGACAAGCTCCTCGTAATCTGCGCTCTTGCTGTATCTCCCGGCAAGCGCCAGAACAAGCCCGGTGTACCTCGATACCATCTCTGCCACGGCGTCGCCGTTTTCCGCAGAGGAAACGCAGCGTGCAAGCTGCTCGTCAGTCATTTGTGAATAATCAGCCATACAAATCCAAAATTACCCTGCGGTCGCTTCCGAAAAACGTTGTGAGCGGAAATGCGCCCCAAACGCAGACTGTACCTTACGCAACGTTTTTTAGATGTTCCCTATTATTGTAAAAACTATCTGCTACGCATAATTATATCACCTGTTTTTTATTTTGTCAAGGAAAATTCTGAAATTTATGAAAGTCAAGCACTTTAGATGAAAAACCATGCCTCGGTTTATGCAAAAATACCACAATTTTCGCCATTTGCCGCGGAATACTCCGCTCTGCCGGTCTTGAAAAGATTTCCCCCCACGCAGTCGATAGCGACGATAAGCGGAAATTTCTCAAAGGTCAGCCGCTTTACGCTCTCGCAGCCGAGATCCTCGAACGCTATAACCTCGCACTCGGTTATGCACCTGCATGCCAGCGCACCTGCGCCGCCTATTGCGCAGAAATACACCGCACCGTTGCGCTCGATTGCTTCGCACACCGCCTGTGAACGTTCGCCCTTGCCTATCATTGCGGACAGTCCCATATCCAGCAGCATGGGTGAGTAAACGTCCATTCTGCTTGACGTGGTGGGCCCGCAGGAGCCTATCACCATGCCCTCCTTTGCCTGAGTGGGGCCGGCGTAGTAAATTGCGGCGCCGTCTATCGGGTAAGGAAGCGGCTCGCCGCTTTCTATGCATGCCTTTATGCGCTTGTGCGCAGCGTCCCGTGAGGTGTATACCGTGCCGCTGAGCAGCACCTTGTCGCCCGCTCGGAGCGTTTTTGCCTTTTCTTTAAGCTCGCTTGTGTTGAGTTCTGTTTCCATATTGCCTTCCCTTGAAATATTATGCGGCAGCACTGCCGTACTGCCGCAGTTTGTTCGTAGCCCTCGGCTTGCGCTTTCTCAGAAGCCGCCGAAGCCGCCGAAATCGGAGCTCATGTCATCGTCGTCGCTGCCGCTGCTGCTGCCGCCAAAATTCCAGATGGCGGAGTCGTCCGCTGACGGAGGAGCCACATCGGGCTCTGCGGCAGGTTCTTCCTCCGCAGGCTCGGGCTCGTCGTAGGTCACTGCCGAACCTGCGCCGTTTGCGCTTTCCATAGCTTCAAGCTGCTTCTGGAGGGCAGCCCACGGGTCTTCTGCGGAGGAGTCCTCCTCCTCGGCTTCGCTGCCGCTGTCGTCGCTTTCGACAGAGCCGCCGAATGCAGCCTCCGCTTCTCGCAGGGCCTTCATCAGGTCGTCCTCCTCCGAACCGGAAGAAGCCGCAGGCTGCTCGTCCATGTCGAAGTCAACATTGCTGGGCTGTACCGCCGCCGCTTCCTCCGCTGCCTTTACAGCGGCGAGAAGATCGTCGTCCGCATCATCGCCGAGAGAGCTTGCGGGCATGGTCTGCGCCAGAAGATCCTTTGTGAAGTCGTTGTCAAACGAAGCCTCCGAATGGTCGGACACGTCAAGCGGAGATATTTCGTCCACCTGCTCCTCTGCCGGGGCTTCATCCTGCTTGACCATATCGAAGCCGGTCATATCGTCGCCGGGTTCTTCCATATTGAACAGGTCGCCGCCGAACGGATTTTCGGAAGCGTCCGGGTTTACCAGCGGAATATCCTCGCTGCCGGAAGCGTCGGAAAGCTGCTTTTCGGCAGCTGTCGCCGCCTCTGCCATCTCGCTGCCGTTCCAGTCGTCAAATACGGCAGGTGCGCCCTCCTCCGCCGTTATCGGGAGGGGAACGGGCTCGGCTTCGGGCTCGGGAGCTTCGGGCTCGGAAACGGTTTCAAAAACAGGCTCTTCGCTCTTTTCCTCTTCGGTTTCATCGGGAATGCTGTCGAACACGGACATATCCGGTTCTTCCGCAGGCTCTTCGGAGTGAGTGAATACCGGGGCGGGGGCGGGAGCGGAAACAGGCGCTGCCGCAGCAGGCTTCGGCTCGGGAAGGCTCACCTCGGGTGCGGCTTCGGTTCCGAGAAGCTCGGCGGCGGAGCTGTTTACGGCGTTGTAGCCGGCGTTCATGGCTTCGAGCTGCTCCCTGAACTGCCGCAGAAATTCGTTGGTCTTGTCGGCTGTCGCTGCACGCTCCTGCTGTGCGGCTTCGATTATACGGCGGGCTTCAAGCTTTGCGTTCTCGATTATTTGGGCGGCCTCTTCATTCGCCTTGTCAAGCACCTCGTTGAAGGTGCGCTTTGCCTCCTGAGAAACGCCCTTGCCGCTGCGGAGCATATCGGTCAGCTTTTTCTTTTCGTTGTCCAGACGCTCCTTGAGGTTGCGTATCTCGATGATCTGCCTTGATGTGGTGGATTTTTCCTCCTCAAGCTGGGCGGAAACCTCATCCACCTTTTTGTCGGCTTCGGTCTGCGCAGCCTTTATTCTGCTGTCAGCTTCGTCGGCGAGCTTTTCCGCCGCCTTTGTTTTCTCGTTGTTGGAGCGCATGTCCGCCTCGAGTGCGTTCATTTTCTTGCGCAGATCGCTTATGTATGCGTTTACTTCGTTCTTGTCAAAGCCAAAGGGTACCTGCTTGAAACCATCGCCTGCTGCCATCTGTGATTCCTCCTGTGAGAAATAATTTCTGTCAGGGACATGGTATGAACCGCACAGTCCCCTTTATACTACATTTATTATATCACAAAGATCCGAAATATACAAGTGTTTTAACGAATTTTATATACGAATGGTTTGCAGGCGTATATTTTTTGTGAGAATATCCAAAGACATGAAATCGTTTTTGTGCTAATTATAGATTTTGTGTGGTAATATTGACTAAAGTCACTAAAGACGGTTGTAATTTTTCAAAAACTCGTGTATAATAAATTTGTAACCGATTTGTAACCTATCGGATAAGGGAGGATTGATGGTATGTACGACAAGACTATGACTTTTTCTGTACATGACGACAGAGAAAACGAGATGAAGGAGATCCTTACTACCGTCTATGACGCACTCAAGCAGAAGGGCTACAACCCTATTAATCAGCTTGTTGGCTACATTCTTTCAGAGGATCCTACCTACATCACGACTTTCAACAACGCCCGAGGGCTTATCCGTCACATCGACCGGGACGAGCTTTTGCAGGTGCTTGTAAAGTCTTATCTGTCGGACTGACGCACAAATACGCAAAACCGGCGGAAATACGTAAAACTGACTGAAAGAACAACCCCACTTTATTTAGTGGGGCTTAGCTTGTCAATAAAGTCATTTTCCGCAGGAAAATGACCAATTTTAATCCGTTT
>CAYRLM010000086.1:0-9009 GCA_964425035.1 uncultured Ruminococcus sp. | reverse complement strand
GAAAAAGGCTGGACCGAAAACTTTTATCCCGCTGCGGCGGGGTTTTTCGACAAGCAGATGGAAGAGAAACATCTCCCATAATTCACACAATTAATTTTCAACCCGCATGTGAAACACACGCCGCAAGCTCTCCGTTCTGCTCGTCAATGGTGATTGTATCTCCCTGACGAACCTCGTCACGGAGTATCTCCTTTGCCACCATGGTTTCAATATTCCGCTGGATATATCTCTTGAGCGGACGCGCACCGAAGCTCGGATCGTAACTTGCGTCAACTACCGCCTGCTTTGCCTTGTCTGTGATATCGAGCGATATCTGCTTGTCCTTTAACCGGTTCTTGAGAGAAGCGGCGAGCAGGTCGATTATGCTGAATATCTCTTCCTTGCGAAGCGGCTTGTAGAATACTATCTCGTCAAGGCGGTTCAGGAACTCCGGTCTGAACGACTGCTTGAGCAGCGTGTCCACGGACTTCTTGGCGTCCTCGGAAATCTCGCCCTCCTCGTTGATACCGTCAAGAATGAACTGCGAACCGAGATTTGACGTCAGTATAACGATAGTGTTGCGGAAATCCACTGTACGCCCCTGTCCGTCCGTGATACGTCCGTCGTCAAGCACCTGAAGAAGCACGTTGAATACGTCGGGGTGAGCCTTCTCAACCTCGTCGAACAATACAACCGAATAGGGCTTGCGGCGTACGGCCTCGGTCAGCTGACCGCCCTCGTCGTATCCGACATATCCCGGAGGCGCTCCGATAAGCCTTGACACGCTGTATTTCTCCATATATTCGCTCATATCCAGCCTTACGATACTGTGCTCGTCATCGAACAGAGCCTCGGCGAGCGCTTTCGCAAGCTCCGTCTTGCCCACGCCGGTAGGCCCCAGAAACAGGAACGAACCCAGCGGCTTCTTGGGGTCGTTTATTCCGGCACGGGAGCGCATTATTGCCTCTGTCACGCGATCCACAGCCTCGTCCTGACCTATAACCCTCTTATGCAGCGTTTCGCCCAGCGCAAGTATCTTCTCACGCTCGCCCTCCACAAGCTTAGATACCGGTATACCCGTCCAGCGGGAAACAATGCGCGCTATCTCGTCCTCGGAAACCTTATCACGCAGCAGGCTGTCGTTCTTTGCCTGTTCCGCAAGCTCCTCCTCCTTCGCAAGCTCCGCCTGAAGCTTCGGCAGAGTGCCGTATTGCAGTTCCGCCGCCTTGTTAAGATTGTATTCCCGCTTTGCCTTTTCTATCTCGCCGTTGGTGTTTTCGATCTCCTTGCGCAGATCCTGAACACGGGTGATGGCGTTCTTCTCGTTCTGCCACTTCGCTTTCATGGCATTGAACTTATCCCGCTTTTCGGCAAGCCCTTTTTGTATCTCCGCCAAATGCTCCTGAGAAAGCTTGTCCGTTTCCTTTTTAAGAGCAGCCTCCTCGATTTCGTCCTGCATGATTGAGCGGCTTATCTCGTCAAGCTCCTGCGGCATACTGTCCATCTCCGTGCGTATCATTGCGCATGCCTCGTCGATAAGGTCTATCGCCTTATCCGGCAGGAAACGGTCGGTGATATATCTGTTTGAGAGCGTAGCTGCGGCGATTATCGCACTGTCATGTATCTGAACGCCGTGAAACACCTCGTAGCGCTCTTTAAGTCCCCTCAAAATGGAAATGGTATCCTCAACGGACGGCTCGTCCGCCATTACGGTTTGGAAGCGGCGCTCAAGCGCAGGGTCTTTCTCGATATACTTGCTGTACTCGTCCAACGTGGTTGCGCCTATGCAGTGAAGCTCGCCCCTTGCCAGCATCGGCTTGAGAAGATTTCCCGCGTCCATTGCGCCGCCGTTCTTGCCTGCGCCGACAATAAGGTGAAGCTCGTCGATGAACAGCAGTATCCTGCCCTCGCTCTTCTTTACCTCGTTGAGAACCGCCTTAAGGCGCTCCTCGAATTCGCCCTGATACTTTGCGCCTGCGATAAGCGCACCCATATCCAGCGAAAACAGCTTCCTGTCCTTAAGATTGGCAGGAACATCTCCCCGCACTATTCTGAGCGCCAGCCCCTCGACGATTGCGGTCTTGCCTACGCCGGGTTCGCCGATAAGACAGGGATTGTTCTTGGTCTTTCTGGAGAGAATTCTGATAACGCTGCGTATCTCGCTGTCACGGCCTATAACAGGGTCGAGCTTGTTCTGACGCGCCAGTTCCACAAGATCCTGACCGTACTTGTTCAGCACATCGTAGGTTTCCTCCGGCTCCTGCGAGGTAACTCTGGCGCTGCCCCGTATCTCGGATATTGCCTTGAGAAGCTTGTCCCTTGTCACGCCGAAGCTGCGGAATATCCCGGATACTCCGCTCGAGGGCTTCTCCGCCAGCGCCAACAGCAGATGCTCGACGCTGACGTATTCGTCCTTCATGCGCTCCGCCTGCGCTTCCGCCTCGGAAAAAGCCTTGTCAAGGTCGGGGGAAACATATATCTTCCCCGCCTCTCTGCCGCTGCCCGATACCCTCGGCATTCCCTCGATGAAATGCAGCGCCGCCTGCTGCACGGCGTTTGCGTCAATGTTCATTTTTGTGAGAAGCTGCGAAGCAAGGCTTCCGTCCTGCGTCAGCAGCGCATAAAGCAGGTGCTCCTGCTCAACGCAGTTATTCTGATAGCTGATGGAGATATCCTGCGCCGACTGAACCGCTTCCAGCGATTTTTTCGTGTACTTGTTGGGGTTCATACAACCGCCTCCTTAGTCATATATTGCTCAAATAATTACGTTTTGGCGGACTATCGCCGCCGCATAGCTACGCTCCGCCGCAGCCTCCGCCATGCCGCTGTCGGGCAGCTGTGCGAAATACTGCTTCATAGCCTCGTCAAGCATCGCCATGTAATTCGCCACCGCCTGTCCGAGATCCTCGTCCGATATGCCCTGCGGCGGCATATTCAGCGTTCTGGTGAAGCGCCCCGGCTCTATTGCGAACATGATATCCTGCGATAATTTATCGGAGATGTACCTCTGCTCCAGCCCCGTCCAGCAGGTGAAAAATCCGCTGAGATCGGCGTACAGCTGCTCGCTTTGCGTGCGCACCGTCACCCGAAGCTCCCCCGCACGCTTGCTGCCTGCGCCGTAAACCTCCACGGAATACCTCAGAGTAGGCTTGTAGCGGTATTTCAGAGCGGTTCTGCACGCCACCGTGGCTGCGGACGGCTGCTCCGTCAGGAAGAAATCCGTGCCCACTGCGCTGCGTATTGCGGCGGTAATGCTTTTAAGCCGCATCTCCGGGGTAACGCACCGCACTCTTTCCGCCAGAAGCTGGTTCACCATTGCCGACCTGCTAAGCCCCGAGGCTGCCGCAAGCCTGTCAATCTCCTCCACCACATCGTCGGACAGCACAAGGCTGTATATGCTCTTGCCCGTTGGTATCACCCCCATATCACGATACTGCCGCCGAGCTTGACGTCATTTACATTTTATTCTATCCTCACGATTACATTATACACCTGTATTAATAATTTGTCAAGAGTTTTTAATAACATTTTTCGCAAATTTGCCGTTTCTTTATTTTTCCCGGTTTGCCGCAAAAAATCCGTATATTCCCCTTGACAAATACATGCACAATGTGATATAATCGGTTAGTGGCAATTAACTCGGCGCTGCCGATTTATTTTCACATAAATTCCCGGGCAGCTTTTTTGCAGACAAATGCGACATTGGGTTAGTCTATACTAACAGAATAGGAGTACACATGAGCGTGGTAGTGATAGGCGGCAACGACAGAATGGCCGCCAGATATAAGGACATATGCGAGAGTTACCGCTGCAAGGCGAAGGTATTCACACAAATGCCGGCGGATTTCACAAGCAAGCTGGGAACTCCCGACCTGATGGTGGTATTCACGAACACCTGTTCGCACAAGATGGTGAATTCCGTCAATCAAAAATCGGAGAAGCACGGCATTCCCGTCGCACGCATACACAATGCCAGCGTAAACGCACTCAAAACCGTGCTTGAACAGTATACAAGCGGAAAAGCCACATCGGAGCTGTCACGCTGAATTACTTTATAAGCTCAGATATCCCATGCGCAAGTCTTTGAGGCACACGGCTGAAATGTCCTCCCGGCTCGCTGCGGAACACCACATGCGCAGTCTGCTCCGCAATGCGCTTCACCTCGGCGGTCTTTTCCTCCACGGAAGCCAGCAGCGGGTCGGGAGAATTCTTCTCCTTGCCTCCCAGACTGAGATAAATATCGCCGCAAAGAGGGTGCGAGCGCAGAAAATCCGTCCACCCGGGAAACCACATCGAGCCGGAGCAGCTTGCGGCGCCGCTCACATCGATATTCTCCCGGAGCGCCGCAGCATACAACGCAAACAGCCCTCCCAGCGAATAGCCGCAAAGATATATCCGTGAAAATGCGCCGTATCTGCGAGCCAGCTCCTCCGCAAATTCCGGCAGAAATGCCAGCAGGCGGTCGGCGCCGCCCGAAAATCTGCGCCCGCCCGAGCCGACCGCTTCCCACGGGGAATAGTCCCTGTCCCAGTCAACCGCACCGAATTCCGCAAGGGTAAGCCCTGTGCCCGACTGACGGAGAATTTCCGCCGTATCGCGGAAAAGCTGCCGTTCATAGCCGCTGAACAGCAGCGCCAGACAACCGCTGCCGCCAAGCTTTTCCGCACGGCAGTCAAATCCGCCAAAGCTGAATTCCGTCATTATATCAGAATTCCCTCCAGATGGTCAAGCTCGTGCTGGATTATCTCGGCGGTAATGCCGCCGTACTTCACCCGGCGCTTTTTCAGCGACAGGTCAAGGAACTCCACGTCTATTTCCTCATGGCGCCGTACATCCTTTGCGCCCTCGTGACACAGGCAGCCCTCGTTGATTGTGTAGGTTTCCGGACTTGCCCACTTGACAACGGGGTTCAGCATTACCACATATCTGTTGTTTTCCTGAAACACGATAATGCGCTTCAGAACGCCTATCATGTTTGCCGCCATGCCCACGCACTCATGGGAGTGAGCCGCTATGGTTTCCACCATATCCTGAGCCACAGGCAGGTCGTTCCTGTCCGCCGGAGCGGACTTTTGGCTCAGCAGAAATTTGTCCTTTACTATCGGTCGCACCATATCAGCTCCACCTTTCCGTCAGCTCAAAGCTTATGCTGTGTACTTTAAGTCCGCTGCCGCCGAAATACAGCCTTATCGACATGAAGTTCGACAGGAAGTTTACGTTTCCGGACTTCCGCACCGGCTCTCCGCCCGTGCCGTTGAACGTGAACGTGCCGCTCGGACTTCCCAGCGCAAACAGCGTGACGGAGGTCTGCGCAAGCTCCGACAGGGTGCTGGAGGCGGTGAGCGTCACCTTGTATTTTCCGGGCTTTGCAACATTCAAGCCAAAGGCATAGCTGCTGCCCCTTTCGGTGGAAATATCCGAAATATCCAGCGTCAGCCGCTCGTCAATCGCATGGAACACTATGTCCGTGCTGTCCACGTCGCCGCTGTCCGCCGGGCGGTTTATCACCTCGGTCACATCGTCAATGCCCATCTCACGCTTCATCGCATGTGTGGTGAGCAGGAAGCGCAGAATGTTCATCGCATTGCGCTGTAATTCTCCTCGGGTAAGCTCTCCGCTTTCAAGTGCGGCAAGGGTGTTGTCGTTATTGTCCGAGCCGTTCGCAGTCACCATGTAAACGTCGTTCTGCGCCATAGCCATAGCCGCAAAATCCGTCTTGTCGGGAGATTGTCCCCGACGGTTGATATTCGCCCACCAGTCGGTCATGACAAAACCGTCAAAGCCCCAGTCATTGCGCAGGATATCTGTCACAAGGCCGTAATTTCCCGCAGTCCACACGCCGTTCACCTTGCCGTAGGTGGTCATGACGGACTTTGCTTCGCCCTGCTTCACTGCTGTTTCAAATCCCCTCAGATATATCTCTCGCAGCGCACGCTCCGAGATAACGCTGTCCAGCGTGTGGCGGTGAGTTTCTCGGTTATTGCCGCAGAAATGCTTTATCGTCCCCTCCGCACCCGTGGAATGAAGCCCCGCAAGCTCGGCGGCGGCCATGCTTCCCGCAAGGAACGGGTCCTCCGAGAAATACTCGAAATTGCGCCCGTTCAGCGGGTGACGGTGTATATTCATGCCCGGCCCCAGAAGGCAGTCCACCTGATTGGTGTGCATTTCAAGCCCCAGACAGGTGAAAAGCTCCATCATAAGCTGTCTGTCGAAAGTGGAAGCCAGCAGCGTTCCGTTGGGCAGGCTGAACGTCTTTGTGCCGCAGTCCAGCCGCATTCCCGAGGGGCCGTCGTCGCAGCAGCCGCAGGGAATGCCCAATGCCCTCAATCCGTCGGACACGCCGCCGAACGCCGCCGCAGTTCCTGCCGTGACCTTAGGGCTGCCCATGCCCTCGCCCCTGATTATGCAGGACAGGTCGTAATCCGTCAGCTGTGCGGTAAATTCCTCAAGAGTATTTCTTCCGTAATATACGTCCGCAAGCTTTATTCCTCGGTCGCCGGTCAGGGGTATCTCCTGCGGAAGCTGCGCATGGCTGTGCGGATTAGGGTCAGCCGTCAGCGGAACGTCCTCGAAAGTAACGCTGCCGCCGTTGTTCTTCATTCGTCTGAATGGGGTCACAGGCGCCAATGCTGTGACGCACTGCTTTACCACGGTATCCGGGATATCCAGCGAGAAGCTCTCTCGGGCGCTGCGCACGTCCGTTCCCGCAAAAAAGCGATATGTGCCGCCCTCCAGCACCCAGCAGAAACGGTGTCCGGTAACGCCGCTGTCATCATAGGAAGCCACGCTCTCCAAAGGAATATCTATCGAAAGCGTTTCGGCTTCTCCGGGCTTTATCGTCCAAGTCTTGTCAAAGCCGCACAGCACTCTCGCAGGCTTTCCGAGCTTTCCCTGAGGGGAGGAGCAGTATATCTGCACAACCTCTCTTCCGGGTACGCCGCCGGTATTCTTTACGGTTATGTCTGCGGTGACAACGCCGCCCGCAGCGGTAAATTCGGCGGACACGTCAAATGTTGTGTACGACATTCCGAAGCCGAACGGATAGCGCACCCTGTCCCTTGCAAAGGTTTCAAAATAGCGGTAGCCGACATAGATATCCTCGCAGTAGCAGTCCTGCTCGCCGCTGCCGAAATACTTGTCCGAGGGGTAATCCGAAATATCGTATGCGATGGTATCGGGGAGCTTTCCGCTCGGCGATACCTCTCCGGTAAGCACCATCGCCGTGCCTGTGCCGCCGACCATTCCGCCCTGCCATACATACATCACCGCAGCCACATCGTATCTGTCCATGAAGCTCATGTCGATAAGTCCTGCGGTATTCAGCAGCACCACGGTTTTCGGGAATGCGGCGCTGACCCTTTTCAGCATATCCTCTTCGGTATCTGACAGCAGGAACGCTCCCTTTTCAAGGCGGTTGTCCATTTCCTCTCCGGCGGTGCGCCCGATTATAACTATTGCCGTATCGGAGGTTCGGGCGGCTTCGCAGACTATCTCGTCGGTAAGCGGCATTTCCTCCTGCGACCACGGCTCTCCGCCCCAGCCCTCGCCGTAATTGTACGGGTGCTGTTCGTCCCATGCGCCGTAAATCTCGGACAGCTTTCGGTTTATCTTATATCCCGCCTCGACAAGACCGTCGGTTATACCGATTACCCTTGAAACATTCACCATGCCGCCGCTGCCCGTGCCGCTCTTGTAGTAATGCAGCTGCATTCTGCCGAATACCGCCGCCTCGCCGCCCTTTTTCAGCGGAAGCGCTCCGTCGTTCTTCAGCAGCACAACGCCCTGAGATACCGCTCTTGCGGACGCCTCGAGGTACTGCTCCCAGTCCAATGCTCTCTTCATGCTTTTCTCCTTTATGCTTTATTTATAGCTGCCGCAGGTCTTATCGCCGTTTTCGGCTTGTACATATGATATACGTCGGCTTTGCAAACCGGAAGTTGTTGTTGCTTTACTGTAACAGCTAGTCCCAATATAATTGCCATATGTTTACAATAAAATAATAGTATTACTCTGACATTTCAAAAACATTAATAATACTGCTTTTACAGGACGAATCTTTTTTGAATTCGTACCATGCTTCATAGGTGACGGGGTTGTGGTTTTCGTCATAAATATACTTGCCATTTTCGTCACGAATAGGTTCAATTTTGGAATAATAAAACGAATTTTCGTCCTTGATGTAATATTTTCTGACAGCGGTTGAGGGTGGGGTTTTCCAATCGGTGCAATGTTCAAGCTCCATTACGGGGTAGCTTTCCGTAGGTTTTTCACATTCGATATTCTCGCCATAAAGCGAAATCAGATTGTAGTAAAAATCATTTGACTGATTTTGGGATAATTTTTTTCCGTTATAACAAACACTCACCAGCCTATCATAATAATTTATATCCTTGGGCAAATCGGAACGTTTGTGTTCATAAGAACAACGCAGATTCTCGTCTGCTTTTATATGATAAACATCAACATACGCTATTTCTGCGCAGTCAATTTCCCACACAACAATGTTGCATTCCCCACTTTCAACCGCTCTGAAACAGTGTCCGAATATTCTGGAATTGGGAAATGAAAAATAATCTAGTTCCTTTTCAACAACAAGCATTGAGGGATTGTCAATATAATATGCGGAGTTGCTGCCCATTGAGCCGGTGCCATGATTTATGTATGTAAACCTGTTCCCCGATACGCCTGTGTGGGCAAATATCCCAGAATTAATAAGAACAGCAGCAAAAGCTGCCACATATATCAAAAAAATAATTCCCGCAGAAATGTACATTTTCTGTTTCAGACAATTTATTGCCAAAACAGGAATTCCTATTACTATAAAGGCTGCAACAATAAAAACTATAACGATAATGGCTATATACATTTCATTCCCCCTCTTCATTTATCACGAATTGACTTGCGGATATTTAGATGGGTGTTTCAAAACTTAAGGTAGCGGTACATTTATTAATCAGTATTTTTCTAATCATATACGATTTATCAAGCTTCCACACCGTATTGCTCCGTAAAAAGCGCTGTCCGAAAAAC